>JAAWEX010000094.1 GCA_022794495.1 Lawsonibacter sp.
CCCCTACCCCCTCTGGCCTTCGGCCATCTCCCCCTGACAGGGGGAGTCGGCCCCTAAAGGGGAAGCCTTTTTCTTTCGTTTTGGCCGATTTGACCTCCCCAAGCCTTCCCCTTTAGGGGAAGGTGCCCCAGTGCGCACACTGGGGTGGATGAGGTATCCCTCTACCAAACACAAAAAAACGCCCCAAAGTGGGACGTTTGCATACATTTAATGGAAATGAGGGCGCTTTGCGCCCTTTTTTCATTTTTGCACATGCTGGACATTCCCGCACAAACCGGGTATAATATTCCAACCGCGAACATTTAGAAAGAGAGGCCTGTTCATGCTGTACCGATTTCTCTGGATATTTTTTATCTACGCCTTTCTGGGCTGGTGCACTGAGGTGAGCTACGCCGCCCTGGTCACAGGAAAGTTTGTCAACCGCGGTTTTCTCAACGGCCCAGTGTGTCCTGTCTATGGCTTTGGCGTGGTCATCGTGCTGGCGGGGCTGGCTCCGCTGGAGGAGAACCTGCTTTTGCTGTTTCTGGGCTCAGTGGCGCTCACCTCTTCTCTGGAGTGGCTCACCGGCTTTGTGCTGGAGAAGCTGTTCCATCAGCGGTGGTGGGACTACTCCGACCAGCCCTTTAACCTCAGCGGTTACATCTGCCTGCGCTTTTCCATCGCCTGGGGCTTTGCCTGCCTGTTTGTGGTGAAGCTGCTCCATCCCACCGTGCTGCTGCTGATCCGCCTTGTGCCCAAAACGCTGGGGGTTATTCTGCTGGCTCTGCTGGGGGCGGTGATGGCAGTTGACCTGGCGGCCACCGTGTCCACCATTGTCAAGCTGAACCGCCGTTTGGAGCAGATTGACGAGCTGGCCGCCAAAATCAAAGAGGCCTCCAACGAGTTCGGGGAGAATCTGGCCGAGCGGGTGCTGGACGCCGCCGAGCGCGGGGCTGGCTGGAAGGAGGACATCGACGAGCTGGCCTTCCGGCTGGCCGAGCGCCGGGCGGCGCTGGCGGACAATCTGGAGGAGTGGGAGCAGCACCGGGAGGAGCAGCGAGTGCAGGTGCGCCGGCAGCTGGAGGAGTGGCGGACCTCGATGCAGGAGCTCCACGACAGAGAATTTTTCGGCCGCCGCCGTCTGCTGCGGGCCTTTCCCCGGCTGCGCTCCATTGACCACAAGAGCGCCTTGGAGCGGCTGCGCCGCCGGGCAGAAAATTTTAGAAGGCCATAACGCCCAATTCCTTTGCAATACTGTAAATTCCGTGGTATAATAACCGATACCAAATTGAGAAAGAGGTTCCGGAATGGACGAGCTTCAAAATCTGAAGGACCGTATGGAGCAGGAGCGGCCCGCCCCGTGGGAGGACCTGCCCGACATTGCCCTGTATATGGATCAGCTGATCTCCTATATGCCCCGGCAGCTGATCCGCTTTGACGAGGGGAATGTTCTCACCCCCGCCATGGTAAACAATTATATCAAGGACGGCCTGGTCCCCCGGGCCGAGGGCAAGCGCTACGGCCCCATCCATCTGGGCTATCTCACCGCCGTGGTGGCCCTGAAGCAGGTGCTGTCCGTCCGGGACATCGGGGCCCTGATGGGGGCGGGCCGGGCCCTGGAGAAGAGCCCGACCGAGCAGTATGCCTATTTCCGGGACGCCCTGGACCACGCTCTTACCGACACAGCCCAGGCCATCGACCCAGGGGCCGGCCAGTCCGACCTGGCCAAGATGGCTTTGGATTTTGCCGTGCGCAGCTACGCCAACCAGCTGGCCTGCCAGCGCATCTTATCCATCCTCCAGCCTCAGGAGCAGAAGGGGAAACATAAATAAGGAGTGTATAACATGTCTGATTTTGCGATTTTAACCGATTCCTCCGCCGATCTGCCCGCCGGCCTGGCCCAGCAGATTGATGTACAGGTTCTGCCCTTGGCCTTTATTATGGGCGGACATACCTACTACAACTACCCGGACAACCGGGATATGGACCCCCACGCCTTTTATGACCGCCTGAGGGCGGGCGAGCTGGCCACCACCAACGCCGTCAACGTGGCCCAGTATACCGAGGCCCTGGAGCCCCTGCTCCAGGCGGGGAAGGACGTGCTGATCCTGGCCTTTTCCTCCGCGCTGTCCACCACCTACAACTCCTCCCGCCTGGCGGTGGAGGAGCTGGGCTTTAAATATCCCAACCGGAAGATATACACCGTGGATACCCTGTGCGCCTCTCTGGGCCAGGGGCTGCTGGTATGGTACGCCGCCCGGGAACGGGACCGGGGCCACACCATCGAGGAAGTCCGAGAGTGGGTGGAGGAGCGCAAGCTGAACCTGTGCCACCAGTTCACTGTGGACGACCTCCATTTCCTCAAGCGGGGGGGCCGTATCTCTGCCGCCACCGCCATGGTGGGCTCTATGCTCCACATTAAACCCGTCCTCCATGTGGATCGAGGGGGCTGCCTTGTCAACATCGGCAAGGCCAGGGGCCGGCAGGCCTCTCTGAGAGCCCTGGTGGACCGGATGGAGGAGACCGCCATCGACTCGGGCAGCCTCACGGTGTTCATCAGTCACGGCGACTGCCTGGAGGACGCCCAGACGGTGGCCGACATGGTGAAAAAGCGCTTTGGCGTGCAGGACGTGGTAATCAACTATGTGGGCCCCGTCATCGGCGCCCACTCCGGCCCGGGCACTGTGGCCCTGTTTTACATGGGCACAGATCGCTGACCCCATGGCGGACAGATGGAAATTTGTGTCGGAGGATCCGGAGACCATCTCCCTCCACGACCACTGCATCACCCGGGCGGAAGAGATCGGGCCGGATCTGGCGCTCCACTTTGACGGCGACGGCTTCGACGTGACGAAGGACAACCCCCTCAACCCCACCGGCCGGCACCGGAACACCGGCCCGGCGGCCATTGTCCTGAAAAACTGGCGGTTTCTGGAGGGGGCTTTCAACCGGGATGTGGAGGTACACTGCCCTGACGGGACGCGGTATTACCTCCCGGAGGAGCCGCTGACCAAAGTGCAGCTTTTGAGCGGCGCCCTTGAGGCAGAGGTGCTGGACCATAGCTGGGACCCGGAGTCCGGCGTGTTCCGCCTGGATGGAGACGGCGGCGTCTATTATGAGGACCCGGACACTCCGGACGGCCCGGTGGGCTTTATCGTGCTGGAGCTGTATGCGCAGCGGGTGCTGTTCTGCTGGAACGAGCTGCCGCGGGACGCCTGGTTTCAGGACTGGCCAAAATAATAGATTGGATGTGCAGCAATGGACGAGATCAAATGGCTGGAGGTGGCGGTGAACACCACCCCGGACCAGCTGGACCAGGTTTGCGCGAAATTAGCCGCCGCCGGGATGGACAGCCTGGTGATTGAGGATGAACAGGACTTTCTGAACTTCCTGGAGCAGAACCGGCAGTATTGGGACTATGTGGACCAGGAGCTGCTGGACCGGATGAAGGGGGTCACGCGGGTCAAGTTCTACGTCACCGACGACGAGGACGGACAGGCTCAGCTGAAGCGGTACACCCAGGGGCTGGACTGCGAATATACAGCCACGCCCCTCACCGACAACGACTGGGCCTACAGCTGGCAGAAGTACTACAAGCCCCTGGAGGTCGGCAAGCGGCTCTATGTGGTGCCCCAGTGGCTGCGGGAGGAGCCTGTCCCGGCGGGCCGGGTGCCCTTCTACCTGAACCCCGGCCTCACCTTCGGCACCGGCTCCCACGCCTCCACTCAGCTGTGTCTGGAGGGGGTGGAGGCCCACACCGTCCCCGGCCGAAGGGTGCTGGACCTGGGCTGCGGCAGCGGGATTCTGTCCATCGCCGCCCTTTGCCTGGGGGCAAAAAACGCCGTGGCGGTGGACATCGACCCCAAAGCGGTGGACGTGGCCTATGAGAACGCCGCTCTCAACGGCATCGGCCGGGACCGGTATACCGTCCGGGCGGGCAACGTGCTGGCCGACCGGGCTCTGGCCGCGGAGCTGGCCCAAAAGAAATACCATCTGGTGCTGGCCAACATCGTGGCTGACGTCATTATCCCCCTGGCCCCTCAGGTGCCCGGCCTGCTGGAGGAGGACGGAGTGTTCCTCTGCTCCGGCATCATCGACACCCGGACCCATGAGGTGGAGGAGGCCCTGAAACGGGCGGGCCTCACCCTGATTCAAAAGCGGGAGAAAAACGGATGGGCCGCGCTGGAGGCCAGGCTGTAACAGAACAAACGCCGCCCAATGGGCGGCGTTTCTGCGTTATTCTCCATATCGGGACAAAAACTGCCTCGTCCGCTCCTCCCGCGGGGACTCGATGACCTGCCGGGCGGGGCCCTGCTCCACAATAACGCCCTGATCCATAAAGATGACCTGATCGGCCACATCCCGGGCGAAGGCCATCTCGTGGGTGACGATGACCATGGTGGTCTTCTGCTCCGCCAGGGAGCGGATCACCTTGAGCACCTCGCCGGTGAGCTCCGGGTCCAGGGCGGAGGTGGGCTCGTCAAAGCAGAGGATATCCGGCTTCAGGGCCAGGGCCCGGGCAATGGCCACCCGCTGCTGCTGGCCGCCGGAGAGCTGGTGGGGGTAGTGCTTCGCCCGGTCGCTGAGGCCGATCTCCGCCAACAGCGCCATCCCCTGGCGGTCGATCTCCTCAAAAATCTCCCGCTTCCGGGCCTTGAAGCCGGGCCGCTCCTTGGCCAGCAGCTTTCCCGCCAGGGTCACATTCTCCAGGGCGGTGTACTGGGGGAAGAGGTTGAAGGACTGAAACACCAGCCCGAAGCGGAGCCGCTTCTTTCTGATCTCCCGCTCCCGCTGGGTGGAGGGGTCCTCCGCGTCGAAGAGGGTCTCGCCGTTGACCAGGATGCGCCCCTGGTTGGGCGTCTCCAGAAAGTTGAGGCAGCGCAGCAGCGTGGTTTTGCCGCTGCCCGAGGAGCCGATGATGGCCAGGGCCTGGCCCTGCTCCAGCTCGAAGCTGATGTCCTCCAGCACCCGGGTGGCGCCAAAGTGCTTCTCGATGTTATGTACTTCCAAAACAGGCATTCCAGCGCCTCCTCACTTAAAATAACTCAGCTTTTTTTCAAACCAGGTCAGCCACAGCGTCAGGATTCCGCTGGCAATCAGGTAAAATACCGCCGTGTAGAACAGAGGCCAGATCAGGCCCTTTTTGATGTAGGTTTCGCCCATCCAGATCAGCTCATACACCGAGATGACCCGGACCAGAGAGGTGTCCTTGACCAGTGTAATGAACTCGTTGCCCATAGGGGGGACAATCCGCTTGATCACCTGGAGCAGGGTAACCTTGAAGAAAATCTGACTTTTGGTCATGCCCAGCACCAGGCCGGCCTCCTGCTGGCCTACAGGGATGGACTGAATTCCGCCCCGATAGATTTCGGAAAAATAGCAGGCGTAGTTGACGGAGAACGCCACCAGCGCCGCCGTGAACCGGGGCAGGAGGGGCAGGCCAAAGATCAGGCCGGGCCCGTAGAAGATAATCATAATCTGAATCATCAGCGGGGAGCCCCGGACGATCCAGACCACCGTTTTTACCAGCCAGCGCAGGGGCGGGAAGCGGCTCATGGACCCCATGCTGATGACCAGCCCCAAAGGCAGGGCGATCAGCAGCGTCAGGAAAAAGAGCTTCAGTGTGACAGCCATACCCGTCATCAGGGTCGCTGTTACGGCACCAAATGTCATCCGTTGTTTCTCCTCTCTCGAAGCGCCAGCAGGGGCAGAGGTCTGAAAGCCCCTGCCCAAGCTCCGCGAGACTCTTATTTTTCGATGATGGACTCCTGTACGCCGTAGGTCTCCGCAACCTCCATAACGGTGCCGGCACTGTAGGCTTCCTTCCACCAGGTGTTGAAGGCCTCGGCCAGGTCCGAGCCCTTCCGGAAGCCCACGCCGTACTCCTCGTCGTTCAGCTGGACGGTATAGGTCAGGTCGGGATAGCTGGTGCCCTCCCCGATCATGGCGCCCGCCATCAGCAGGTCGATGACAGCGGCGTCAGAGGCTCCGGAGGCCACCTCCATCAGGGCGGCGGCCTGATTCTGCATGGCGGTGTACGAGATGTTCAGCGCGTCCAGCTGCTCCGCGCCGGCGGAGCCGTTTTCCACCGCAAAATTCAGGGTGCTGAGGCTCTCCACTGTCTGGTACTGGTCGGCCGCGTCCTTGTTGACCACCACTACCTGTCCGTTCAGGCAGTAGGGCTCAGAGACGCTCATCAGCGCCTTCACGTCGTCGGTGATGGTCATGCCGTTCCACACCACGTCGATGGCCTTGGTGTCCAACTCCATGGACTTGGCGTCCCAGTCGGCCAGCTCCAGGAACTCGGCCTTAACGCCCAGAGACTCGGCAAAGGCCTTGGCCATATCGGCGTCGAAGCCAATCCACTCGTCGCTGCCCTCCGCTTTGTAATCCATGGGGGCAAAATCGGTCATGCCTATAACGAGAGTGCCCTTGTTCTTGATGTATTCCAGATCGCTGTCAGCGCTGGCCGGCTGGCCGGAGCTGGACGCGCCGCCGGAGCCGGGCTGGCTGGCGCTGCCGGGGTTGGACTGGTTGGTCTGATTCTGCTTGCTGTTCCCGCCGCATGCGGCCAGAGACAGGCACATGGCGAGCGCCATGGCAAAAGACAGTACTTTTTTCATTGCTATGTATCCTCCAATGCTTCAATCTGCCGCAGGAGAGTCCGACGGCACTTTTGCATTTTAGCGCACTAATACGCTGTTGTAAAGAGGCAGCGGTCAGTTTCCCTCTTTTCCACAAATCAGCCCTCTTTTTCACCGCGATTTTTGTGCGTTAAATTGACAAAAAAGGCAGGGCGGACGCCGCCCAGCGGGAAATACTGTCCCAGGAACCGGAATCCCCGCTCCCCTTTGACAGCGTTTCTCGCAGTCTGTGCGCCCAGCCCTGCCGAAGGCTGCTCCGCGTCAGCGAAATCTACCGTCCAGGTGAAGCAGCTTACTTCAGGCCGTTCTCGTAGGACTCAATCATCTTCTTGACCATCTGGCCGCCCACGGAACCAGCCTGCTTGCTGGTCAGGTCGCCGTTGTAGCCCTGCTTCAGGTTGACGCCCACCTCGCTGGCGGCCTCCATCTTAAACTTGTTCATAGCCTCGCGGGCGTTAGGAACCATAATCTGATTGTTGTTGCTGTTAGACATGACTCGTCTCTCCTTTTCCAATTATTTTGTGTTTGTTTCTGTTGGATGGAACATCCGCTTATAGCATTGCCGCGGATGCTGGAGATATACCCGTTTCGACGGTTTCCTATATTTTCTAGTGCAGGCACAGCGGTTCCGCTCTGTAAAAAGCCGGCTCCTCCCTCCGGCGGGGCTTGCATCTTTTTTCATTTCGTATTAGGATAGAGGTATCTTGGAACGCTACTGCTTGAATGGAGGTTTTCCAATTTGAATTATGAACAGACATTGGGCCGGCTGTGCGCCCTGACCGGGCCCAGCGGTTTTGAGGAGACGGTGACCCGGGCGGCGGCGGAGCTGCTGAGCCCCCTGGTGGACGAGGTGCATACCACCCGGCTGGGCAGCGTTGTGGGGGCGCGCCGGTGCGGGCGGAAGAACGCCCCAAGGCTGCTGCTGGACGCCCATCTGGACGAAATCGGCTTTCTCGTCACCGGCCATGACGAGGGCTTTCTCCGCTTTGCCCCTCTGGGCGGGGTGGACCCCCGGATGCTCCCCGACCGGGAGGTGGTCATCCTCACCGACCCGCCCATCCACGGGGTGGTGGCCTGCCTGCCCCCCCATGTCCAGACCGCCGGGGATAT
>JAAWEX010000095.1 GCA_022794495.1 Lawsonibacter sp.
GCTCAAGGCAATCTGTTTTCTGGCGGGTATCGCGATTCTCATGTACCTGTCAGCCATAAACGCGTGTTGACCGCCTGGCTAGCACCCAAGCGGTCAACTGATAAAGTTGATTGACAATCTGGGCTAACTGTCAGTAACAGCGCCCTCTGTTTTTATTATACCGATTTTGAACGCCTTGTCAAGAGTGACAGGGCGGTTTTCACGCTTGTTTCATAAATTCAGGAAAGCCGCCGCATGTAGGGCAAGGGCTCTGCCCTTGCCTTATTCTGATCTCCTTTTATCCCCTTGCGGGGATAGGCAGGGGTAGAACCCCTGCCCTACAGGACGTACCAGCCGGCATTTCCAGGGGCTTTCCGTATTTATGAGGCGGGCGTGGGCGGTTTTACGATTGAAACAGTTCGTATACCTTACAGCCAAATACTTTTGCCAGATTGAAAGCATCATCTACCATCATTTCTTCCGGAATAGCGCCTTGCTCCAGCGCCTCCAGCATTTCCATCGGTACACCGCTCCGTTTTGAAAGCTCCTTAACCGTTATCTCTGCCTCTTCCAACCGCCAATAGACATTGCGGCAAAAAATCTCTGTGTCCTTTTGTATGCTCATATCATTTCCCCCTAAAATTACTCTATAGGCTTTATTACTATACAGCATTCCAAGAGAAATGGCCTTTTTTAGAACCTATAGGTCATAATATTTCTCACAGATATAGCGCTTCGAGGAGGCCTCCCGCTCCGCTTCTTAGCTTCAGGAGACGGCCGTCGGCCGTCCCCTTTTTTCTTGTTGCGGTTTTTGGGTTTTTCCTCTATAATGGAAATTGTAAGTTTATGAACGGCCTCTGAGGGAGGATTTTTTATGCTGTTAAATGTTTTAGCTGTAGGCGATGTGGTTGGTGAGGGCGGTCAGGATATTCTGTCCCGCCGGCTGCCGGGACTGCGGGAGGAGACAGGCGCCCACTTCTGCGTGGTCAACGGAGAGAACGCCTCCGGGGTGGGCATCACCCCCGCCCAGGCCCGGCGGATCTTAGAGGCCGGGGCCGACGTGATTACCCTGGGCAACCACACCTGGAACCGCATTCAGATCGGCGCATTTCTCGACAAGGAGGAGCGCATCCTCCGGCCCGCCAACTACGCCGGGCGGGTCCCCGGCCAGGGGTTCGGGGTCTACCCGTGCCAGGGGCTGCGGCTGGGCGTGCTGAATATCATGGGCCGGGTTGACCTGAATTCCAACCTGGACAGCCCCTTTAAGGCGGCAAACTACTTCTGGAACCGGGGTGGCTTCGACCTGCTGCTGGTGGACTTCCACGCCGAGGCCACCAGCGAGAAGGGGGCCATGGGCTGGCACCTGGACGGCCGGGCGGCGGCGGTGTGGGGCACCCACACCCATGTGCCCACCGCAGACTGCCGGGTGCTCCCCCAGGGCACCGGCTTCGTCACCGACCTGGGCATGACCGGGCCCATCAACTCGGTGCTGGGCATCAAGCCGGAGAATTCCCTGAACCTGTTTCTGGGCGGGCTCCCCCGGCGGTATGAGGAGGCCGAGGGAAACTGTAAGCTCAACGCCTGCCTGTTTACCATCGACACGGAAAAGAAGAAGTGCGTCAGCGTGACGCGGACGGATGTAGAGGAGTAAACCATGATAAAGATCATCCACGGGGCTGATTTCCATCTGGACAGCCCCTTTTCCGGCCTGACACCAGACCGGGCCATCCAGCGGCGGGGGGAGCAGCGGGCGCTGCTGGACCGTCTGGCCGGGCTGGCTCGGGAGAAAGGCGCCGACCTGGTGCTGCTGGCCGGGGACCTGCTGGACTCGGAGCGGGTCTACCGGGAGACCGCCCAGGCCCTCCGCGCCGCCCTGGGGGCCATCCCCTGCCCGGTGTTTATCTCCCCCGGCAACCACGACTTCTACAGCCCCCGGTCGGTATGGGCCACCCTGGACTGGCCGGAGAATGTACATATTTTCACCAGCTCCGCCCTGGAGCGGGTGGAGACGCCGGCGTATACCCTGTGGGGGAGGGCCTTCACAGACGCCCATCAGGACGCCTCCCCCCTGGAGGGGCTGGAGGTCCCCGGCGACGGCAAGCTCCACCTGGCCTGTCTCCACGGCGAGGTGGACCCAATGGGGCACTACGGCCCCATCTCTCGGGGAGACATCGCCGCCAGCGGGCTGGACTACCTGGCTCTGGGCCACATCCACCAGGCCGCCGGCCCCCAAAAGGAGGGCGGCACCTTCTGGGCCTACCCCGGCTGTCCCGAGGGGCGGGGGTTCGACGAGCTGGGGGAGAAGGGGGTCCTCTATGTGGAGGCGGAGCCGGGACGGGTGGCCGCCCAGTTCATCCCCCTGGCAAAATACCGCTATGAGATCGCCGCGGTGGAGATCACCGGAGCGGCGGACCTGCTGTCCGCCATCCGGGCCGCTGTGCCGGAGCGCCGCGAAAACCTGATCTGCCGCGTCATCCTTACGGGGGAGGGGGAGAAGCCAGATCTGACCGCCCTGGACCGGGCCCTGTCTCCGGAGTTCTTTGGCCTGACCCTCATCGACCGCACCCGCCTGCCCCAGGACCTGTGGGAGCGGCGGGAGGAGGACGGCCTGGCGGGGCTGTTCCTCCAGGCCATGTGGGACAAATTTCAGGCGGAGCCGGACAACCCCCTGTGGCAGATGGCCGCCCGCTACGGGCTGGCCGCTCTGGAAGGAGGCGAGGAGGGGTGAAAATCAAATCCATGACCGCCACCTTTGGCCGGCTGGACCGAGCCCGGCTGGAGCCGGGGCCCGGCCTTACCCTGATCCACGCCCCCAATGAGGGGGGCAAGTCCACCTGGGCCGCCTTCTGGAGGGCTATGCTATACGGCATCGACACCGGAGACCGGGACAAAAAAGGCTATCTGGCCGACAAGAACCGCTACCAGCCCTGGTCCGGAGCCCCCATGGAGGGGGAGATCACCCTGGAGCTGGAGGGGCGGGAGATCACCATCCGGCGGGGGTCCAAGCGAAACGCCCCCTTCGGCGTCTTCTCCGCCGTCTACGCCGGCACCCAGGAGCCGGTGCCCGGCCTCACCGCCGCGAACTGCGGCGAGCTGCTGACCGGAGTGGGGGCGGCGGTGTTCACCCGCTCCGCCTTTCTGGGGAACGGAAATCTGTCCCTCACCACCGCGCCGGAGCTGGAGCGGAGAATCGCTGCCCTGGTCACCTCGGGGTCGGAGGACGTGTCCTTCTCCCAGGCCATGGAGCGGCTCAAGGCCTGGAAAAACCGGAGGCAGGTCAACCGCAGCGTGGGGGAGATTCCAAAGCTGGAGGGGGAGCTGGTCCAGGTTCGGGAGCAGCTGAAGGAGTTGGAGGACATCTCCGCCCAGGCCGCCCGGCTGGAGGGGGAGCTGGTCCAGCTGACACGGGAGCGGGAACGGCTCGCCCAGCAGGCTCAGACCCACCGCCTCCTGGCCCAAAAGCAGCTCTCCCAGCGCTACGCCCAGGCCGAGGCCGCTTATCAGTCCGCCCAGGACCAGTATACCGCCCTGGAAAAGGAGCTCAGCCGCTTCGGCACCCTCCCCGACCCGGAGACGGTGAAGCAGGCCCAGGGGGAATTGCAGTATATCAAGGTTCTGGAGGGGGAGATCAAGCAGGGGGAGGAGGCCCTTAAGGAGGCGGAGGAGGCCTCCGCTCAGGCTCAAGAGGCCGTCAAGGACGAGCGCTTTACAGGCATGTCCGGCGACGAGGCCGCGGCCAAGGCGGCGGAGGAGGCCGCAGCTGTTCAAATTGACTTGGGCACTGTGGAAAAGCATAGGCTGGCCACACCCGGCATTGCAGCCATGTTTATCGCGCTGTTTGTTCTTTTGGGCGGAATCGGCTACCTGTCCACCCACAACATTACGCTGTGCCTTTGGCTCTCTCTGTCCTGGACCTGCTTTGTCATTGTCACCACACTTATAAATCGCAGGAAGGTCAAAGCCGCCCGGAAGCGGATTGACGC
Organism: Lawsonibacter sp.; assembly: GCA_022794495.1. Classification (GTDB taxonomy): domain Bacteria; phylum Bacillota; class Clostridia; order Oscillospirales; family Oscillospiraceae; genus Lawsonibacter. The sequence goes on from JAAWEX010000095.1 coordinate 3,963, forward strand.
CGTTCTGTCCCGCTACGGCGTCGGCGCCCCGGAGGAGCTTACCGCCCTGGCGCAACGCTACAGGGAACGCTGTCAGGCCGCCGAGAAGGCCGCCCACGAGGCGGAGGTCATCCGGAACGCCGTGGCCGACCGCCGTGAGAAGCGGGACGCCGCCAAAGCCGAGCTGCTGGACTTTGTCCACGGCTTTGCCCCCGAGGTGAAGGACCTCTTCGGCTGCTCCGCCGCCCTGAGCCGGGCCCTGAACCTGGACCACGACCTTTCGCTGGCCAGAGAGCGGGCCCAGGAGCGCCGCCGCCGCCTGGACGACCTGGCCGCCCAGGGGGCCGGAGCGCCGGTGGAGGAGGTCCCCGCGCTGCCCGTTCCGGAGATGAGCGCCCAGGAGACTGACCGGGCCCTCACCCGGACGGCGGGCCGGCTGGAGCAGGTGAGCGCCCAGTGCAACCAGGTTCATGGGACGCTCCAGGCCATGGGTGACCCCGCCGCCCTGGCCGCCCAGCGGGAGGAGCTGGAGACCGTTCTCGCCCGGAAGCGGCTGGAGCTGGACGCCCTCACCGCCGCCATAGAGGGCCTTACCCACGCCAACGCCCTGCTTCAGGAGCGTTTCTCTCCAGAGCTGAACCGGCTGGCCGGGGAGTATATGGCCCGGCTCACCGGGGGGAAATATCCCGCGGTCTCTTTGACCAGGGAGCTGGAGGGCTTTGTCCGGACCGGAGGAGAGGTTCTGCCCCGCAGCGCCCTGTATCTGTCACGGGGAACGGTGGACCAGCTCTATCTGGCCGTGCGGCTGGCCGTGTGCCGGCTGTGTCTGCCTGAGCGGCCCCCCATCCTACTGGACGACGCCCTGGCCGCCTTCGACGATGCGCGGCTGATGGCCGCACTGGAGCTGCTGTGGGAGCTGTCCGGAGAACAGCAGGTGCTGCTGTTTACCTGCCAGAGCCGGGAGAGCCAGGCCCTGGGCAGTACGCCGGGCGTGACAAGGGTGGAGCTGTAGCAGGGGCCGGGCTCCGCCCCGGCCTGTCTCACGAGAAACCAGCAGTTTTGGAAAAGCGGGGCGGGACAGAGCCCGCCCCCTACAGTCCTGTTACAAACAGTTGCTTTTTTCTGTCAAAGCGGTTATAATACCAGTCACCAACCAGGAAACGAGGTGGCCCAATGGACGAATACAACGATCTGCCCCAGGCGGAGGAGACGCCCCAGCCCCCGGCTCCGGCGGAGGACGAGGCCCAGGAGGAACAGGAGCAGCCCCGCCGGCCAGGGGCCGGCTTCTATGAGTGGCTCCAGCTCTTTTTGGGCTGCGTGGTGGCGGCGGTGGTGCTGTTTAACTGTGTGGCCCGGCTTACCCGGGTGGACGGCGACTCGATGGACAACACCCTTCAGCATGGGGAGATTCTGCTGATCTGGTCCCTGGGCTACTCCCCCCAACAGGGAGACGTGGTGGTGCTGAACAAGACCCCCGTGATCCTGCCCGGCTGGACCGAGCCCCGGGCCATCGTTAAGCGGGTGATCGCCACCGGCGGACAGACGGTGGACATCGACTACGGCAGCGGCGCCGTCTATGTGGACGGCCAGCGGCTGGACGAGCCCTATATCAAGGAGGAGATGTATCTGCCCTACTCCGCCACCATGCAGCAGACCCATTGGGTGGTGCCCGAGGGCTCCGTCTTCGTGATGGGGGACAACCGCAACGGCTCCACCGACAGCCGGGACGACCGGCTGGGCACCATCGACGCCGACTATATTCTGGGCAAGGCGGTTTTCGCCCTGTGGCCCATGGAGCGCTTCGGCTCGCTGTGATGTTTCAGTTCCCGGCCAGAAAAATGGCCGGGAACTGTTGTTTTTAGGATTTTATCTTGAAAGCAGCCCCTTTCCTGTGCTATAATAGGTAAGTTAACATCTGATCCCGCGCTCTTGCGGGGCACATATGGACGGGACGGGAGGTGACTACCTGTGAAATACAAGCAGTGGCAGGTGGCCCCCCCATGCCCGGAGGGGCAGCGGGCCCTGGAGGCGGCGGGATATCCGCCCCTGCTGGCCGGGCTGCTGGCCGCCCGGGGAATCACCGAGCCTGAAGAGGCCCGGCGGAGGCTCTCCCCGGAATCGGAGCCCATCCCGGACCCCCTGCTGATGAAGGACATGGACCGGGCCGTCCGGCGGGTCCGGCTGGCCCTGGAGCGGGAGGAGCTTATCGCCGTCTACGGCGACTACGATGTGGACGGCATCACCGCCACCTGCCTGCTTACCCAGTTCCTCACCGCCCGGGGAGGACGGGTGACGCCCTATATCCCCAGCCGCCTGGAGGAGGGCTACGGTCTGAACCCGGAGGCAGTCCACACCCTGGCCGGCCTTCAAGTGGGGCTGATTATCACGGTGGACTGCGGCATCACCGCCGTGGAGGAGACCCTGCTGGCGGGCAGCCTGGGGATTGACGTGGTAATTACCGACCACCACGCCTGCAAGGATATTCTGCCCCCCGCCGCCGCCGTGGTGGACCCCCACCGGCCCGACTGCCCCTACCCCTTTAAGGGCCTGGCCGGGGTGGGGGTGGCCCTGATGCTGGCGCTGGCCATCGCCGGGCCCGAGGAGCAGAGCGACGTGTTTCACCAGTTCTGCGACCTGGCCGCCGTGGGCACGGTGGCCGACGTGATGCCGATGGCAGGAGCCAACCGGGCCATCGTCAGCCTGGGGCTGCGGCAGCTCAACCCGCCCCGGCGGCTGGGTCTGGCCAGCCTGATCCGGTGCGCCGGCCTGGCCGACAGGCCGGTCACCTCGGTGGCGGTGGGCTACACCCTGGCCCCCCGCATCAACGCCTCCGGCCGGATGGGAATGGCGGAGGTGGCGGTGGAGCTCTTCCTCACCCGGGACCCCGTCCGGGCGGAGGAGCTGGCCCGGGAACTGTGTGAGCTCAACCGGGAGCGCCAGGGCATTGAGGGGGAGATCTTTCAGCAGTGTGTGCAGCAGCTGGAGGAGGCTCCCCAGGAGCGGGCTATCGTGCTGGCGGGGAGCCAGTGGCACCAGGGGGTGGTGGGCATTGTGGCCTCACGCCTGGCGGAGAAGTACGCCTGCCCCTGCTTTATGGTCTGCCTGGACGGCGGGATGGGCAAGGGCTCCTGCCGCTCCTGGGGGGATATCAACCTGTTCGACCTGCTCTCCTCCTGCGCCCCGCTGCTGGAAAACTTTGGCGGCCACGCCCTAGCCGCCGGCTTTACGGTGGCAGAGGAGAACATCCCCGCGCTGGCCCAGGCCCTGCGCAGGGCGGTGGCCGAGAGCTGCCACGGCCAGGCCCTGCCCTCGGTGCTGGAGATTGACCTGGCCGTCGCCCCCCAGCATTTGACGGTGGAGGCGGTGGAGGCCCTGGACCGGCTGGAGCCCTGCGGCACCGGCAACCCCCGGCCGGTGTTCCTGCTTCAGGGCGCTCAGGTCCACTCTATGACCCAGGTGGGCCGGGGCCGGCACCTGAAGCTGCGGCTGGAGAGCCGGGGCGTCCCCCTGGACGCCATCTACTTCTCCAGCCAGGGCGCCGAGCTGGGCCTCTTCCCCGGCTGCCGGGCGGATGTGGTCTTCTATCCCCAGATCAACGACTTTCGGGGGTCCCGCTCCGTCCAGCTCCAGATCGTGGACCTGCGGCCCGCCCCCTCCCGGGCCCAGCTGGAGCAAGCCATCTATGACAAATACAGCCGGGGGGAGGCCCTCACCTGCGAGGAAGCCCGGTTCCTCCTCCCCAGCCGG
>JAAWEX010000096.1 GCA_022794495.1 Lawsonibacter sp.
GCCATTGCGGGTGGCCATACGCTTGCGGAAGCCGTGCTCCTTGGAGCGCTGACGCTTTTTGGGCTGATAGGTACGAAGCATGGGGGACACCTCCTCAGTATGATTTCAAGCCGGCTTTCCCGGCCCAACAACAGCCCCACAGGGGCTGCGGTCTGCATGTCCGGGCCGCCCGAGGGGCGGCTCGCTCTTTGAAAAAGGGCGGAATAACCCCTCTTTCAAAAGATACCTTATTATTATAGCGGATAAATATGGCCGCTGTCAACCACATTTTTGCCCTTTATCCAGGGAATTTTTCAACCATCCCTCCGGCGGACTACATCTTGTGACTGTAATCCGCCTATCCACAAGCCCTGCCCCACGCCAGGGACAGAGCCGGCGGTCATTGAATGTACTTTTGCAGCACCGAGATGAAGATATTCATATCCAGCGGCTTTGCGATGTGGGCGTTCATCCCGTTTTTCAGCGCCGCCTCCTTGTCCTCCTCCATGGCGTTGGCGGTCATGGCGATGATGGGCAGCGTCTTGGTATCCTTTCTGGCCATGCTTCGGATCGCCCGGGTGGCCTCATAGCCGTCCATAATGGGCATCTGCACATCCATCAAGACCACGTCGTAGTAGCCGGGCGGCGTCTGCTCCACCATCGCCACCGCGTCAGTCCCGTCGGGGGCGGTCTCTACAAAGAAGCCGGCCTCCTCCAGAATCACCTGGGCGATTTCCCTGTTCAGCTCGTTGTCGTCCACCAGCAGAACCCTTTTTCCGCCAAAATTGGCCGTTGTCCAGACGGCGGGCAGCTCCTCTTCCTTCTCGATCAGATTGTTGGCGGACAGCAGGGCGGATTTCAGGTCAGACATAAACAGAGGCTTGGCACAGAACGCGGTAATCCCCGCCAGCTTGGCCTCCTCCTCGATATCCGCCCAGTCATAAGCGGTAAGGATGATAATGGGCGCGTCGTTCATCACCGACTGACGAATCCTCCGGGCGGTTTCCACGCCGCTCAGCTCCGGCATCTGCCAATCAATGATATAAGTGTGGTAGGGATCCCCATCCTCGTCGGCCTTTTTGGCCCGGTAGACCGCCTCCCGGCCGGAGACCGTCCACTCTGAGCGCAGGCCGATCTGGTTGAGCATCTTGCTTACGCTGTCGCAGGTGTTCAGGTCGTCGTCCACCACCAGCGCCCGCAGGCCCTCCAGCTCTTTGATCTGCTCGGCGTTTTTCTCCACATCCTGAAGCTTCAGCCCCAGCTCCACCGTAAAGGTGCTGCCCTTCCCCGGCGCGCTCTCCACGCTGATGGTGCCGTTCATCATCTCCACAATGTTCTTGGTGATGGCCATGCCCAGCCCCGTGCCCTGAATGCCGCTCTGGGTGGCGGTGTTCTCCCGCTCGAAGGGGTCGAAGACGTGCTCTACAAATTCGGGGGACATGCCGACCCCGTTGTCCTTTACGGTAAAGACATAGTCTCCGTAGCCGTGGCGGAAGGTGGTCTTCTGACTGATCCGGAAGGTAACCATCCCTCCGGCGGGGGTGTATTTTACCGCATTGCTCAGCAGGTTGATAAACACCTGGTTCAGCTTCAGGGGGTCGGCAATCACATCCTCGTTTGTCACCTCGAAGGTATCAATAAACAGCTCAAGCTGCTTGGCCTTCACCTGGGGCTGAATGATATTTACCAGGTTGTGCATCACCTCGGAGATGTTGCAGTCCTGCTCCTTAATCTGCACCTTGCCGCTTTCAATGCGGCTCATGTCCAGAATGTCATTAATCAGGCTGAGAAGGTGGTTGCTGGAGGAGAGCACCTTCTGCAAGCAGTCCCGGACCCGGTCCTTGCTGTCGATATGACTGACGGCAATGGTGGCAAAGCCGATAATCGCGTTCATAGGGGTGCGGATATCGTGGGACATGTTGGAGAGGAAGGTGGTCTTGGCCTGGTTGGCGTGCTGGGCCTGTATCAGGGCCTCCTGGAGGGCCTGGGTCTGCTCCAGCTGCTTCTGGACCTGGTCGGTGATATCCCGTGTTACCACCATGACCATCACATCTCCGGTGTCGTGGTCCTGGGTCATAATAAAGGACTGCCGCACACATATCCGCCTTTTATCGGAGAACTGACCCCAGTAGTCCAACGTGACCTCGGCGTCTCCCGCCTGAAAGCGCTCCTTCAAATACCGGGAATCAACCACCCGGCTGTAATCCTCCATAGACTCATCCAGTATGAAATCCTTCCACCGGCGGAAGCACTCAGAGGCGGAACAGGGCACGCTCAGCCCCGCCTTCCCCAGCAGGGAAATTTCCCGCCCGTCCACCGTACACAGAACATCGTGTTCAATCTGGTCCTGGGTCAAATTGAACTCAAAGGTACAAAAGGCGTTTGAGGTAATCGCAATTCGGTACTGCCGCTCCTTCCGGTTCGCCAGAGACATCTCCCGCTGAATCCGCAGCTCCTTCTCCTTCAGCTCAGTGATTACCTGGCGGCTGAACAGCGCCTTGCTGGCCCTGCCCTCCTTCCGCTCCAGACAGACTACGTTTACATGCTCCCACTCCGGCCGGCCCCCCCGGAGCGCGTGATACTCCAGGCGCAGATCATCCTGGCTCTCCAGCGCCTCTACAATGGCAGGGCGCTGAATGGCCTTATGCAGGGCCTGATAATTCTCCTCGTCAATGGCCAGGGAACACAGGTGGTCCGCCAGGTCCTTATAGCTGCCGCTGGCGGGGAGCTGGCCGCTCTCTGATCTGGAGCCGGCCAGATACTGATAGGTGTCAGCCTCCAGGTCTACCATGGCAAAGCGGGAAAACAGCGTATTCACCCCGCTGATGATATAGCCCATCTCTCGGTTTTCCTGCTCCAGGGCATTCTTCTCCCGCCTGGCCCGCAGAATGATAAAGCCAATATAGATGCCAAACAGTATCATCAGCACCGTCTCCAGACGGATGCCCACCATGTTCTCCGCCTGGATCATGCTCTGGGTCACATTTTTGGGGAAGGTCTGCACCAGCACGCAGTTTCCCTGAGACAGGTTGATAACGCAGATATTATCCGTTTTGCACTGGGGCGCACAGCCAAAGGTTCCCTCTCCCCCCTGGTCAAAGACATTTTTCGCCCGGGCCGCCGTGGCCTCATCAATCACCCCGTCGGTCAGCAGGTCGTCTATCAGGTGTCCCTCGTAGCTGTTGGGGGCCGAGCTGGCAATAACCCTGCCCTCGCGGGTACACAGAAATACGCCGGCCGCCTCGCCGAAATAGCTGGTGGTCAGCATGTCCCGCAGGTAGTCCTCGGCAAAGTACTGCCCCAGCAGCACGCCGATGATCTCCCCCTGATACCGCACAGGGGCATAAAAGTTGATGACCATCTTGTCGGGCAGCGCCGAATCAGAGACTACCTCCAGGTTGTTTTTTCCCCGCATTCCCTCGATAAAGTGGTCCTGCTCCAGGGCGTTGAAGGTCTTGCTTCCAGAGGTCAGGTCCACTCCCTCCGCGCTGGCATAGCGGATGGCGTCGAAGGAGGAGTTTTCCTCCATCTCCCGCAGGAGCTGGGCGTCGATGGCCGGATGCTCCTGGACCGCACCCAGCAGATAGGCATAGTTGCGCACCCGGAGGATGGCGTTGGCAAATTCTCCCTCGATGCGCTGAGCGGTCTGCTGGGCGGAGTCCTCCGCATAGGTTTTGTTTCTCTCTTCAATTCTTCTGCTGTTTTCAGACGTGTACCAGAAAAACAGCAGTACCACGGCAAATATGAGAAACGCGACAGAAATAATCTCCTGGGATATCCTCTTCCCCTTCATACCGTCACCTCTACATGATATTCCGGACTCCCCCGGGCCACAGCAGCCGCGGTTAGTTCCGCTTTTTCGCCGCGAATCGCCTTTCGCCTCTATTTTCAGAAAAATACACTGATTCCTTTGAGAAAACAACCTGCCTTTTATATTATACGTCAAATGGACCATTCCGTCAATATTTCCCTGCTCTTTCAAATTCAGAAAGGAATCTGTGGAATTAAACCTTGCTGTCCGGCCCTTTTTTTGGTATAATAGAAAGAGTGGAAAATTACGCTATTTTTGTTTGGAAAGCGGCTGCACCGCTTTTTTGACTGGCATAAGGAGTGAAGAAAATGAATCCCGCCGCGGAAGTATGGGAAAAGGTAAAAACTCTCATGGGGGCGGAAATGACCGCTACCACGCTTAACACCTGGTTCGACGACGCCGAGGCCCTGTCCCTGGAAGAGGACCGCTTTGTGTTATACAGCCCTACCCGCTTCAAGCGGGATATTATTGCCGCCCGCTATGTCTCCCCAATTCAGAATGCCCTTCACGAGCTGTTTTCCGCCGACTTTCAGGTGACCGTTCTCACCGAGGGAGAGCGGGAGGGCTTTCGGGAGACCGCCAAGCAAGGGACCTTCCTCCCCGGCACCGAGGAGTATACCTTCGAGCGCTTTGTGGTGGGGGCCTCTAACAAATTCGCCCATGCCGCCGCCCGGAAGGTGGCCGACAACCCCGGCGAGAGCTACAACCCCCTGTTTATCTTCGGCAACTCCGGCCTGGGCAAAACCCACCTGCTCTACGCCATTGCCCACACCATCCACGCCAACCACCCGGAGTATAAGGTCATCTACATCAAGGGGGACACCTTTACCAACGAGCTGGTCACCGCCATCCGAGAGGGCCGCAACCAGGAGTTTCGGGACAAATACCGGGGAGCGGACATCTTTCTCATGGACGACGTGCAGTTTATCGCCGGCCGGGACTCCACCCAGGAGGAGATGTTTCACACCTTCAATACCCTGTATGAGCTGAAAAAACAGATTGTCTTCACCTCTGACCGTCCCCCCAAGGAGATGCTCCGGCTGGAGGACCGGCTGAAAACCCGCTTTGAGTGGGGCCTGCTGGCCGACATCATCCCCCCCGACTACGAGACCCGGATGGCCATTGTAAAAAATAAGGCCATCCGCATGGGAATGGACCTGCCTGATTACATTATTCAGCTCATCGCTGAAAATATCACCGCCAACGTGCGGCAGATTGAGGGCACAGTCAATAAGATCATGGCCTTCCAGGACCTGAACGGGGACAAGGTAGATAAAAACACCGTGATCCGGGCGGTTAAGGATATCTTTAAGGAAAAGTCCGATATCCTGCCCACCGCTGACATCATCATTGACGAGGTATGCAAGTTCTACAACCTGGAGCCCGAACTGCTCCGGGGGCAGGGCCGCTCCAAGGATATCTCCCTGGCCCGACAGATCGCCATGTTTCAGATCCGCCGGATGACCAATCTCTCCCTGAAGGAAATCGGGGCGGAGTTCGGCGGCAGGGACCACAGCACCGTTCTCAACGCCCTGAACCGGATTGAGGACCTGGTGAAGACCGACCCGGAGAAGGCGGAAATTATAAAGGACATCACCACCAATATAAACTCCCGATATGAGTAGAGGGAAACCGCTCCGGCCCCCGGATCATCCACAAAAATTGTGGAATGTTTGTGGATGAATGTGGAAAATTTGAACCCCTGTGGAAAGGCCTCCTTTTTTCCCCACACCCCCTGTTGAGGCTTTTTTCTTACAGCCCCAAGCCTTTCCGGCTTTTTTCCACATTTTTTCCGCCTACTATTGCTGTTACTAAAAAATATCCTCTCCTCCCTATTGCGGAGAGAAAAAAGATCGGAGGAACTGTTTATGAAATTCTCCTGCGAAAAGGCTCTTCTGTCCGCCGCCGTGTCGATTACCTCCCGGGCCGTTGCTGCAAAGAGCTCCATCCCCGCTATGGAGGGCATCCTCATCGAGGCCGGCCAGACCCTGCGCCTTACCGGCTACAATCTGGAGACCGGCATTCAGGCCGCCGTTCCCGCCGAGGTTTCAGAGAGAGGCTCTTTGGTGCTGTCCGCCCGGCTCTTTGGAGAGATCGTCCGCAAGATGCCCGACGACGTGGTGGTCTTTACCGCTCAGGACTACATGGTAAATATCAAGTGCGGCTTGTCCGAGTTCAATATTCTGGGCACCGACCCGGAGGAGTTTCCAGAGCTGCCCGCTGTGGACCAGCAGAATGCCCTGACTATAAAACAGCCTGTACTCCGGTCTATGATCGGCCAGACTCTCTTTGCCGTCAGCGACAACGAGAGCCGGCCCATCCACACCGGCTCCCTTTTCGAGGTAGACGGCGACGGCCTTACCGTGGTCTCGGTGGACGGCTACCGGCTGGCTCTGCGCCATGAAAAGGTGGAGGAGAAAAAGGGCGCCGACGCCTTCTCCTTTGTGGTCCCGGGCTCCGCTCTGGGAGAGGTGGAGAAGATCTGCTCCGGCGAGGAGGACGTAACCGTCACCCAGGGGGCCCGTCATGTAATGTTCCAGACCGGCGACACCGTGCTTGTCTGCCGCAGGCTGGAGGGAGACTTTTTGGCCTACCGCAACGCCATCCCCCGGAACAACTCCATCAAGGTGGAGGTGGAGGCTCGGGCCCTGCTGTCCTCCATCGACCGGGTGTCACTCATTATCAGTGAAAAGCTGAAATCCCCCCTCCGTTGTGTTTTTGGGGACGGGATGGTGGATATTACCACCAAGACCGCCATCGGCGACGCCGCGGACCAATGTGTCATCAACGGCGACGGCGGCGGGCTGGAAATCGGTTTTAACAATAAATATCTCATGGACGCCCTGAAGGCCGCCCCCGCCGATAAGCTGCGCATGGAGTTTACCTCCGGCGTGGCCCCCTGCGTCATCCTCCCCGCCGAGGGGGAGGAGAACTTCACCTATATGGTGCTGCCCGTGCGGCTGAAGGCCAACTGAGGGAGGTTTCACGTGGAACAGGAAAAGACCCCAAATTGGATGAAATATCCCCCTATGCTCCAGTTTTATCAGCAGGTCCAGGAGACCGGATGCGGCTTGGAGCCTGACCCTGATCTTCTCGCAGACCCCAGACTGGGGCGGTATCAGGAATACCAGCTGAAAAAATTTGAGATTCCCCAGAGTATCAAGGATTTTTTGATGCAGGTAGGCTTACCAGACCAATTTCGTCCCTTTCGTTTACCCAGCGAGGAGCATGAAGACCGATACCATGTCTACCTTGGGACCCTGTTCTGGGCCAGTTGTCTGCGGAATGAGACCATCAACAAGAAAAAATACTTGGTGATTGGAGAAAGCCGGGAATTTCTCGCCAGCTCTTCCAGCACGTGCTATAAGAGGCCGGACGGAACAGAGGAGCACATCTGGCGTCACAATAAGGAGGATAGCGTTTCCTATGAAGTGGTGGAGTTGAAAACCGGTTCAGTCTGGACCTGGTATCACGACTCCCTTGGGGATGAGTTAACTTTTGTAAACAGCAGTTTGGAACAATATCTGCTCTCTATGGCCTATTGGCAGAGCTTTTATCGGGACTTTTCCAAAAAAATTGAGAGCTATTTGAAGCGGAACAAGGATAAGCACGAATGGGAGTATGTAGATCGAAATAGGAAGACGCTCTACGCCCCGTTTTTGAACTGCATGAAGACTTTGGACCCACCCGCCCTGCGAAAGCGTATGGCCTTTTGGAAGCGGATGACTGATATTTCTCTGATTTGAGGTTATGCAATGGAAACACACGAAATCAAGATTCACACC
>JAAWEX010000097.1 GCA_022794495.1 Lawsonibacter sp.
TCCCTGGCCACGACGGTAAAATAGTGCAGGGTGCGCAGCTCCATGACAACTCCTCCCTGTGCCATCTCGCCTGTATTATTCTCTGTGGCGTTCGCTCTGTCCCATGCGTCTGCTTATTACAGGCCCTGTGGCCTCAGCCCCAATCGCGCCAAGACCCTTGCCGCCACGTAAGGCGCCCGTAGCGGCCGCCCTCCCCGGACCATATTACCCAGCGCTTCCCGGAAGGCCTGCGCCGTCCCCTCCGCGCTGTGACGAATTGGGCGAGCCTTACGTCACAGCGGATATTACCCAAATCACCGCGGCTTCTTTCCCAGCATTTCATCAGATATCAGCTCCAGATGCTCGGCCTTACGGTAGCGGTCGGCAAGGGTGCTGCTGGTCGCCGCTCCCTTGGCCCGTCCGCTGAAGCACAGCTTCAGCAGAACCGGCGTCAAAACCGCGCAGCCTACCACAGTAATGACGATCGGCGTCATCATAGCCTGACTGAGCACGCCCATAGACAGCCCCCGGTTGGCCACGATCAGAGCCACCTCGCCCCGGCAGGCCATACCGGCGCCTACCTGGAGGCACTCCGTTCTGTCAAAGCCGCACAGCCTGGCTCCCAGGGCGCAGCCAATCACCTTAGACAGAATCGCCACGGCCAGAAGCAGCAGGGAGAAGGTGACCAGGCTCCCGCTCAGCTGGGGCAGCTCCACCTTGATGCCGATCCCGGCAAAAAACACCGGCGTCAGCAGCAGATAGCTCAAGGGTTCAAATTTTGAGCGGATGTAATCGGCCTTGGGGGTGCAGGCTACCACCAGTCCGGCGGCAAAGGCCCCGATAATATCGGCCACACCGAAAAATTCCTCCGCGCAGTAGGCCAGCAGCAGGCAGAGCACAAAAGCGAAGACCGGGTAGCGCCGGAGATTCTTCTGGTGCGCCAGGGCGATCATCCGGCGAAACAGCCAGATGCCTCCACAGGCGGCGGCAATGGCAAAGGCAAAAAACAGGATGATCTTCAGCAGCACCAGCAGCAGGCCGCTCCCATCCCCCGCCATGCTGGATACCACGGTCAGTGCGACCAAGCCCAGCACATCGTCAATAAGGGCGGCAGCCAGGATCGTACTGCCGACGTGGGTATCCAGGCGCCCTAACTCCTTGAGGGTCTCCACCGTGATGCTCACAGAGGTGGCGGTCAGTACGGTACCCAGGAAAATGTTCTCCAACAGGGTATTGTCCGGCAGCCAGCCCAGTTCTCCCGCCATCCAGCCAAAGCCCGTGCCCATCAGCATGGGCACCAGCACACCGCACAGCGCCACCAGAAAGCCCGCTTTTCCGGCGCTCCGCAGCTCCCGCAGATCGGTGCCCATTCCGGCAGTAAAAAGAATTACAATCACACCCAACTCACTCAGCTGGGAAAGGAATGTGGTCTCTGAAAGTATATTCAGTACCGCAGGCCCCAGGATCAGTCCGGCCAGCAGCGCACCCACCACCCTGGGCATTTGGAATTTTCCTGTGGCAATTCCCAACAGCTTGGTGCTCAATAAAATCAATGCCAGATCCAGCAAGTAGTGATAGGACATAAGCGGCTCCTCCCCCACATATATGGAATAAACTCAGGATTATCATAGCTTCTTTCGCCGGATTTACAAGAGAATTTTTGTCTAAAAACAAGCGGAAAATTAATGAAATTTTTGATTATCAGATAAGCCCAACGTCAGACCAAGGGTCTGACGTTGGGCCGGTCAGTATTGTGGAGTTTATTCATAAAAGGACCTTTGTCAAGGGTAAACTCATCTGATTTCCATCAGCTGGCAGGCCCTTATTTTTCAATCCCAAACGCTTCATCCATCCGCTCATAGAGCAGAAGCTGTGACAGAAACAAAATATACCATACTTCAAGAATAGGCAGCAGCAGCGTCCATGGGGCAAACAGCACAAAAACCACCAGATACCCCAGCTGTAAGATTCCAACGCCAAGGACCCTCCAGAGGTACTTAACACAGAATAGCAGACAGTTCCTCAGCCGGATAGATGCCCTCTGCCGGAACAGCACCAGCTGGGGCCAGTAGAGGGTATTGACAATCAGCGCCGCCAGCAGGGAAAACAGATACAGCGCCACCGTTCCCAAAGACGGGGACCGCTCTGCCCACCAGAACAGCATCGCCATAAAGGTGTACACCCCCACCGTCAGGCCCAGCAGGGTGCCAGGGATCAGGCTGTCCCTCCAGTTCTGCCCAAACCGGGCGGACAGGAGCTGCCGGTAGCGGTAAAAACCGGTTTGACGCTCGTTCTCATTAAAGTGCGGGTCCTCAGCAAACAGCAGCCCCATAATTGACTCCTCCCCTTAAGCGGCATAGTGGCAGTGCGCCAAAAAGTTCTCCAACGTCTCTAAAGCGCCACCCTCGAAGCCCTCCTGACAGGACAGCTCTACGCTGACAGCATAGTTCCCATAGGTCCTGAAAATTCCTGGCCGTTGTACGCCTCTGCCTTGGTCTCCTCCACCGCATACCGCTCATTTGCCATGGCCAGCCATTCCTCCGCGGCCTCCGCGGCCTTTTGGGTGGAGTCGTATCCCGCTGTCAGGAGATAGACCTGGGCATCATATAGTTGAGCGTCCTCTCCGTCCTCGTTGATATGGGGCTCCGCCTGTCCTATAGACCAGGTGGCATAGCACATCCCCTTGGCGGACAGGGCGTCGCTGTTCTCTTGGGCAGTCAGCCCCTCCGGAGTATCCACGCCGACCACGTTTCCCAGTGTGACCCAGTCCTCGCTCCAGGCCGTGCCATCCACAGCCTTGGGCAGCGCGGCCTTGCCGCATCCACTCAGAACCAGCATGGTACAAAGACACAGGACAAGCCGTTTTTTCATCTATGCCGCCTCCTTTCGCAGCCGCTCCCACAGAGCGCCGCAGTCCTCTATATTCTTGGGGACCCGATTCTCCCAAAACGTCCGTCGGGCCAGATACAGCCCGTTTTCCACTGGGAACCAGTCCTCCCGAAGCACCTCATACCCCTCCTGAAAGCCATCCGGGTCCTCCAGCAGGAAGAAATAGCTCTCGCAGGCATCCAGATCGGCCATCAGCCTGACATTGCCGGCGGCGGCATACATAACGTCCTCCCCGGCGGAGAGATACTGGTTGACCCGGACCACGATTTTGCCGTCCCCGCTGCAGTCGGTCCCCAGAGCTGCCAGCTTTTCTTCCCAGGCGGCGGTCTCCTCCTCTGAGAGGGGTGCGGCGGCCACATAGGCGATCTGGTAGTCCGGGTGGACCTGGGTAAGGGCGTGCCAGACCAGATTGCCCGCGATACACACCGCCGCCGCGCCGAGAAGCACATGCAGCTTGTGGTAGTGCCACCAGTTCTGGCGGCGCTGCTTTTCGGTCAGCGCTGCCGGTTTATCGGGCTGGACATCCTTATATTTCCACCTCAAATACTCGCTGGCCATATCGTTACTCCTTTGTGGTGCCCCCAGGGGCGTAGGCGACGGGCAGGCAGACCAGGCTGGGCAGATTGCTCCGGTCTTCCCGGAGGAGCATGTCCACGCTTGTCTCGGCCAGCCGCCCCCCGCCCATATGCCCGGCCAGAAAGTCCCGGAAGGGAGCCAGCCCGTCCTCATCGCTGAGCCGCAGGGCGGCGCACTCCATTCCCCGCTGGCGGAACACCGACTCAAAGCCGTCCCCCCGCTTGTCCGACTCGCCGGGCACCCTGGGGCCGATGCGCAGGAACAGGGGGTGTGTACACCCCAGCTCCAGCAGTTTCTCCGCCGCCAGCTGGCCCCCGCCGAAGTTGTCCGAGGCCACACAGGGGACGCTGGAGCTGAAGGTCCGGTCGATGCTCACATAGGGCAGCCGGGGGTCGATCTCCAGCTCCGGGTTGTAGGTCAGGCCGATGATGCCGTCCACCTTGTTCTGCTGGACCATCTGAATGCACCTCTGCTCCGCCGAGCGGTCGTAGGCGGTGACGGACAGGATGGTCCGGTAGCCCCGGGCGGCCAGGGCAGAGCACACCCCCTGAGCCAGGGCGGAGTGGTGTCCAAGGCCTCGGACGTGGAATTCGTGTAAGGGGGTGGAACAAATGTCAAAAAAGAAAGACCTGTCCACCGGCATGTCCGAGCGGACCAGCGACATCATTCTGGTGGCTATCTGTGCGGTGGTTCTTGTGATCGTAGCCTACCCGCTGTACTACGTGCTGGTGGCATCCTTCTCCGATCCCTATGAGGTATACGCCGGCAAGACCTTCCTGCTGCCCAGCGGCTTCACCCTGGACGGCTACAAGGCGGTGTTTGCCGAGAAAAATATTGTCTCCGGCTTTTTGAACTCGGTGAAGTACACCGGACTGGTGGGCAGCATGTGGTCTCTGTTTCTCCCCGGCGGCGTGGCGGTGGGCAACATGTGGCACAAGACCGACTTTGAAACGGCTGTAAAGGAGCGGGAGGGCCTTTGGATCCGAGACGGCGGCCCCACCGACCAGGAATGGGAGGAGTACAAGGAGTACCTGTCCAAGAAGTGTGGCATGGACGACCTGATTCAGGTCTATCAGGATGCCTACGACCGCTACAGCGCGGCGGAGTAAATCTGTGTAGGGCAGGGGCTCTGCCCCTGCCCTTTATCAAGGAGGAACCGTTATGATCAGTGAAACATTACAGAAAGCCCGAGACTTTGAGTCCCAATACGGCCCCCACATCCCAGCCAGTGAGCGCCCCGCCTTCCATGCCACCCCTACCATCGGCTGGATGAACGACCCCAACGGCTTCTCCTTCTACAAGGGGGAGTGCCATCTGTTCTATCAGTACCACCCCTACTCCAACGAATGGGGTCCCATGCACTGGGGGCCTGGAGTTCCACGCAGGCAATGGGGCCATCTGCCTGATCGGAGACTACGAGCCCAAAGGAAAAGGCTTCTTGCGCCAGTATGTCCAATCCATTGACTACGGGCTGGACTTCTACGCCCCGCAGACTCTGCTTGCGCCCAACGAACGGCGGATTATGGTCGCCTGGATGCAGAACTGGGGGACCGTCGGGGCCAAGCCCTATCACTGCCGCTGGTTCGGCCCCAGGGTGGAGAGATCAAGCTGAGGATCATTCTGGACCGGTTCAGTGTGGAGGTCTTCATCAACGACGGCGAACAAACGGCCAGCGCGGTCATCTACACCCAGCAGTCCGCCGGCGCCATCACCTTCGAGGCGGGCGGCTCCGCAGTGATAGATGTGGAAAAGTATGATCTGGTTCTTTAAACGTGAGGTGAGGCAAGGCGGGAGGTGAGGTCATCCGTCTGAAGCCAATGAAGCCGGTCAGCCAGTGCCCGCTGGGTCAGCCCTTGCGCTTTCCTGTCCTGAGCAATAAGTTGTCCTGTCTTTTGGATGTCCATAAGGGCAGAGCGCAAAAGTGAAACCCGCCGAAAGTCTTGATTTTCAAGGCTTTCGGCGGGTTTTCGACTGGAGCAGGTGAAGGGAATCGAACCCTCGTGTTCAGCTTGGGAAGCTGACATTCTGCCATTGAACTACACCTGCAAACTCTTTCAGCCTCTACACTATACCACACCACATGCCGATTTGCAAGGAAAATTTTTCGGTATTTTTCGTTTCTTTTTCCGGCGCGCCAGTCTCTCTGCCACAGCGCATTTTCTACACCTGATAGCTGGCCCCAGCAGGATAAAAGAAATTCACCTTCTTCTCGGACAGCCGGACGGTAAATGCGGTGTCCCGCATAATCTCGCCGTCCACCACCACGGTGATGGGCTTTTGTGCAGAGAAGGACACCTCTCTGCCATGACAGTCGAAAATCAGCTCTGGAAACTGCTTATACAGCCCCCTGGCATACTTCCCCACCAGCCGCAGGAACGTGAACAGGCTCACCCTCCGCACCAGCAGCATGTCTAATACGCCGTCGTCGGGCATGGCCTCGCCCACAGGCATAAAGCCTCCGCCGTAGTGCCGGCCGTTGCACACGCACAACAGGGAGGCGGGCCTGTTCTCCCACCGGATTTTCCCCATATGTACCGTCATCGGCCGGGCGATGCCCTTGAAAAAAACATTCTCAATGAGCGCCAGCACATAGGCCCCCATGCCGGAGACAAGCTGCCAGTCCTTGTACCGGTGGACATCGGCGGCAATGCGGGCGTCCACCCCGGCGCACACAACGTCGATGCCCAGACGGCCATTACAGTCAATCAGGTCGAAGGGGGTCTGCGGTCCAGTGGCCAAGGCCTCCAGGTCATAAAACAGCTTTCGGTAATCTGGGCCGAAAATTTTCAAAAAGTCGTTCCCCGTCCCCTTGGGGACATTGGTAACAGCCGCATGGTCCCAGCCCGCCGCCCCGTTAACCACCTCGTTGAGGGTGCCGTCGCCCCCGCAGGCGTAGATACGCACCGGCTCTCCGGCTTGAACCGCCTCTTGGGCAAACCGCTGGGCGTCCCCCTCCCGTTCGGTGTAGACCACCTTGTGGGGAAAGGACAGCATGCCCAGCTGGGCCTCCAGCCGGGCGGTGGTCCCCCTCTTCCCGGCGGCAGGATTGACAATGAACAGATGGCGCATGGCGGGCACCTCGTCTCTCTATAGATACATAAACAGATCACATTTCAGCATCCCATTGTACAGCTTGCGTTTCTTGCCCGCCTTTTTGCCAAAGGTGCGCTCAAACTCGGTGTGGGAGGACAGCAGATAGAGCTTCCAGCCCTCCGGAAGCTTGTCCCAAGCCTTTCCAAAGGCCCGGTAGAGGCCCTCGGCCTCTTTGCGCTCCATCACCCGCTCGCCGTAGGGGGGATTGGTGACCACCCGGCCGTACAGCCCGCCCCAGTGGAAGCGGGTGGCGTCGTCCACGTCGAAGCGGACAATGTCCTCCACCTCGGCCAGCTGGGCGTTGTGCCGGGCCAGGGCCACGGCCTCCGGGTCAATGTCCCCGCCCCAGATTTCATACTCGCCGTCAAACTCACGGTCCTCTGCCTCGCCGGCGGCGGACATCCAGTGCTGTTTGTCCAGCCAGCTCCACCTCTGGGCGGAGAAGCTCCGGTTCAGGCCGGGGGCCCGGTTTCTGGCAATGAGAGCGGCCTCGATGGGGATGGTCCCCGACCCGCAGAAGGGGTCGCACAGGGGGTCCCGGCCCTTGTATCGGGACAGGAGCACCAGCCCGGCGGCCAGGGTCTCCCGCAGGGGGGCGGCCACCCCCTGGGCCCGGTAGCCCCGCTTGTGGAGGCCGGGGCCGGTGGTGTCCAGCATCAGGGCGGCCTCGTCCCCCATAACGGCAAACTGTACCTGATGCAGCGCCCCCGTCTCAGGCAGGGTCTGCAAGCCGTATTTGCTCCCCAGCCTGGCGGCGATGGCCTTTTTCACAATGGACTGGCAGGCGGGCACCGAGCGGAGGGCGGAATTGAGACAGTGGCCCTTCACGGGAAATTGTCCATCCCTGGGGATAAACCGCTCCCAGGGCAGGGCCCTGGTCCCCTCGAAGAGGCTGTCGAAGTCCCCGGCGCGGAAGTTTCCCAGGGTCAGCAGCACCCGCTCGCCGGTGCGCAGGTTCAGATTCAGCCGGGGCAGGTCCCGCTCCGACCCGGTACACAGCACCCGGCCGTTTTCCGCCTTCACCTGG
>JAAWEX010000098.1 GCA_022794495.1 Lawsonibacter sp.
GCTCCACCCCCAGTTTGACCCCGACGCGCTGAAGAAGGCCACCCCCATCGCCACCGCACTGCCCGCCTCCCCCGGCGCCGCCTGCGGCAAGATCGTCTTCACCGCTGACGACGCCAAGGAGTGGGCCGCCCGGGGCGAGAAGGTCTGTCTGGTCCGGCTGGAGACCTCCCCCGAGGACATCGAGGGCATGGTGGCCTCCCAGGGCATCCTCACCGTCCGGGGCGGCATGACCTCTCACGCCGCCGTGGTCGCCCGGGGCATGGGCACCTGCTGCGTGTCCGGCTGCGGCGCGATCAAGATGGACGAGGAGAACAAGAAGTTTGAGCTGGACGGCCGCACCTATGTGGAGGGCGACTGGATCAGCCTGGACGGCTCCACCGGCAACATCTACGGCGAGGCCATCCCCACCGTGGACGCCTCCATCTCCGGCGAGTTCGGCCGGATTATGGCCTGGGCCGACAAGTACCGCCAGCTGGGCGTGCGCACCAACGCCGACAACCCCCGGGACACCGCCCAGGCCGTCAAGTTCGGCGCTCAGGGCATCGGTCTGTGCCGCACCGAGCATATGTTCTTCGAGGCCGACCGTATCCCCGCCATCCGGGAGATGATCTGCTCCGACAACGTGGAACAGCGGGAGAAGGCACTCAGCAAGCTGGAGCCCATGCAGCAGGGCGACTTTGAGGCCATGTATGAGGCCCTGGAGGGCCGCCCCATGACCATCCGCTTCCTGGACCCCCCCCTGCACGAGTTCGTGCCCACTGAGGAGGAGGACATCCAGCTCATGGCCAAGGATATGGGCAAGAGCGTGGAGGATATCAAGGCCATTATCGCCGGCCTGCACGAGTTTAACCCCATGATGGGCCACCGCGGCTGCCGCCTGGCCGTCACCTACCCTGAGATCGCCGTGATGCAGACCAAGGCTGTCATCAAGGCCGCCCTGGCCGTTCAGGCCCGCCACCCCGATTGGAATATGGTCCCCGAGATCATGATCCCTCTGGTGGGCGAGGTGAAAGAGTTCGCTTTCGTCAAGGGAATCGTCACCTCCACCGCCGATCAGCTCATTGAGGAGGCCGGCTCCTCCATGAAGTATAAGGTGGGCACTATGATCGAGATCCCCCGCGCCGCTATGACCGCCGACGAGATCTCCCCCCTGGCCGACTTCTTCTCCTTCGGCTCCAACGACTTGACGCAGATGACCTTCGGCTTCTCCCGCGACGACGCCGGCAAGTTCCTGGACGCCTACTATGAGAAGAAGATTTACGAGTTCGACCCCTTCGCCAAGCTGGACCAGCACGGCGTCGGCCGCCTGATCCACAACGCCGCCCGCTGGGGACGGTCCACCAACCCCAATATCCACCTGGGCATCTGCGGCGAACACGGCGGCGACCCCGCTTCTGTCATGTTCTGCCACGATATCGGACTGGACTACGTGTCCTGCTCCCCCTTCCGTGTGCCCATCGCCCGGCTGGCCGCCGCGCAGGCCGCCATTGCCAACCCCAGGAAGTAAATCCCGTTTTTGTCGCAGGGCAGCGTGATTTACCCTGTGAGGGGCGCTAAGCACCAGCCTCCGGCATAGAAAAAAGTGACCTTGCATCTCACGATGCGGGGTCACTTTTTGTTCTTCAGACCGTCCTTTCTCTGCCTGATGCAAGGATTTTAGAACATTCTGCGCTATATTACTCCCGAATGAGAGCACAGGAAATCTGGTTGTGCTGAAGGAAAACAGAGACCTTATCAGGGCAATGCTGTAAAGCGAGCATCCCCCCGCCTGCTCCTCCGGTGCCGGCAGCAGAAGTAATATAAAGCATTAACTCTAAAAAATTATCAAGCAGGTGTGCCCCGTCCTTTTTCCTTGGCAAAAATAGATGGAAGCCATTGACAAGGGGGCGCTCCCGCTCCTATAATAGAACGTGAACCAAAGGCCAAGCGCACAATTCCCCAAAAAAAGAATTGAGGTGCATGTCGAGATGAATAGTATCCGGAAAAAAATCACAGTATGCCTGATGGCAACCGTCCTGATCGCCCTTGGGGCGGTAGGGGCCTCCAGCATCGTACTGAATTATCGCAGCACCATCGCCACAGTGGACCAGATGATGAGCGAGACCGCCGTGCTGGCCGCTGAGCGGGTTGAGCAGGAGCTGATTGCCTATAAGAATGTGGCTATGGACACAGGCTGTATCCCCCAGCTGTCTGACCCAGAGGTCCCCGTGGCCCAAAAGCGCGCCATTATTGATGAGCGCGTCAGTATGCACGGCTTCCAGCGGGGCAATGTGATCGGCGCGGACGGCATCAGCATTTTTGACGGAAAGGATTACTCCGACCGGGAGTATGTCCAGCAGGCCATGCAGGGCAACGTATACGTGTCTGAGCCCCTGGTCAGTAAAATTACAGGCGAGCTGTCCATCATGGTGGCGGCTCCGCTTTACGCCAACGGGACCCACGGCTCCCGCATTGTGGGCGTGGTCTACTTTGTCCCCCGGGAGACCTTTCTGAACGACATTGTGTCGTCCATTAAAATCGGCGACAACAGCCGGGCCTATATGATTAACAAGTCGGGCGACACCATTGCCGATATCACCCTGGATACCATCACCACCCAGAACATCGAGCGGGAGGCCCAGAGCGACTCCTCCCTGAAGAGCCGGGCCGCCCTCCACGAGGCGATGCGCCGGGGCGAGAACGGCTTTGGCAGCATCAAGGCCGCTGACGGCCCCCGTTTCCTGGCCTATGCGCCGGTAGCCGGGACTGACGGCTGGAGCGTTGCGGTGGCCGCGCCCAAGATCAACTACCTGGCAGATACATACTTCAATATTGTGGTCAATGTGGTCGTCATCATAGCGTCCATTCTGGCGTCCATTGTGGTGGCGCTGAAGCTGTCCAGCAACATCAGCGTACCCATGAGGGCCTGCGCCGAGCGGATGAAGCTGCTGGTGGAGGGCGACCTGGAATCCCCCGTCCCCCAGAGCCGGGGCCAGGACGAGACGGCAGAGCTGACCAGGTCCACCGCGGAGCTGGTCTCCGGCCTGAATACCATTATCAACGACATCGGCTATCTGCTTAACGAGATGGCCAGCCAGAATTTCGACATCCAATCCAGCCATCGAGAGGCCTATGTGGGGGGATATCAGAGTATTCTCTCCTCCATGCGCAACCTGAAGGTGGAACTGAGCAACACCATCCGGCAGATCGATTCCGCCGCCAGCCAGGTCTCCTCTGCCAGCAGCCAGGTGTCCACCGGGGCCCAGACCCTCAGCCAGGGCTCCATGGAGCAGGCCAGCTCGGTGGAGGAGCTGGCGGCCACCATCAGCGACATCTCCACCAGCGCCAAGCGGACCGCTCAGGCGGCCAAGGAGGCGGGCCAGTTTGTGGAACAGGCCGGCTCCCATCTTGGCACCAGCGTGGAGTATGTCAAAGAGCTGAACACGGCTATGGAGAAGATTTCCGTCTCCTCCCAGGAGATTGGCAAAATTATCGCCACCATCGAGAATATCGCCTTCCAGACCAACATCCTGGCCCTCAACGCCGCTGTGGAGGCCGCACGGGCCGGCTCCGCCGGCAAGGGCTTCGCCGTGGTAGCCGACGAGGTGCGCAACCTGGCCACCAAGTCTGACGAGGCCGCCAAGGCCACCAAGGAGCTGATTGAGGGCTCGATCACCGCCGTCACCGAGGGCGGTCAGGCGGTGGTGAAGGTTAACGAGGCCCTGGCCCGGACCAGCGAGAGCGCCGGCCACGTCTCCTCTCAGATGGCCATTGTGGTGGAGGCGGTGGAGACCCAGACCCAGGCCATCACCCAGGTGACCGAGGGCGTGGACCAGATTTCCGCTGTTGTTCAGACCAACAGCGCTACCGCCGAGGAGAGCGCCGCGGCCAGTGAGGAGCTGTCTGCTGAGGCGACCAGCCTGAAGCAGCTGGTGGACCGCTTCACCTTGGCCAGAGACTGACCTAGTGGCGGAGCCGCCCGCCCCAAAATTAAAAGGAGCTGAACCCTATGGTAAAGATCAATGAAAACTTTTTAAAACTCCCCGGCGGATACCTCTTCCCCGAAATCGGCCGCCGCGTCCGGGCTTTTTCCGCTGAAAATCCTCCAATGCCCCTCATCCGCCTGGGAATTGGCGACGTAACCCAGCCCCTGGCCCCGGCGGTGGTCACCGCTATGGGGAAGGCTGTGGAGGAGATGGGCCGAAAGGAGACCTTCCGGGGCTACTGCGAAGAGACCTGCTGCACCTATGACTTCCTTCGCTTTGCCATTCAGGGCTCCTATAAGGACCAGGGGGTGGACATCGCCGACGACGAGATTTTCGTCTCCGACGGGGCCAAGACCGACTGCGGCAGCATCGGAGACATCTTTGGCCTGGATAACATTGTGGCAGTGTGCGACCCGGTGTATCCCGTCTATGTGGACACCAACGCAATGGCCGGACGGGCCGGGGCGTTCGACGGGGAGCGGTGGACCAGCCTGGTCTACCTCCCCTGCACGGCGGACAACGGCTTTTTCCCCGAGCTGCCCCAGGGGGATAAGGTCCCCGACCTGATCTATATCTGTTCCCCCAACAACCCTACCGGCGGCGCCGCCACAAAGGAGCAGCTGAAGGTCTGGGTGGACTATGCCAACCGGCACGGGAGCGTAATTTTGTACGACTCGGCCTATGAGGCCTTCATCACCCAGCCGGGAATCCCCCACAGCATCTTCGAGGTGGAGGGGGCCAAGACCTGTGCCATCGAGTTCCGCTCCTTCTCCAAGACCGCCGGCTTTACCGGGGTGCGCTGCGCCTACACGGTGGTCCCCAAGGAGCTGGAGCGGGGAGGCGTCCGTCTGCGGGACCTGTGGAACCGCCGCCAGGGCAGCAAGTTCAACGGCGTGTCCTATGTGGTCCAGCGGGCGGCCGAGGCTGTGTTTACCCCGGAGGGCCAGGCACAGACCCAGAAGGCCGTCGCCTACTACCTGAATAACGCTCAGGTCATTAAAAAGGGCCTGTCTGACGCTGGCTTGACGGTCTACGGCGGAGAGAACGCCCCCTATATCTGGGCCCAAACCCCCGACGGTATGGGCTCCTGGGACTTCTTCGACCTGTTGCTGAAAAAGGCCTGTGTGGTTACTACTCCCGGCGCTGGCTTCGGCCCCAGCGGCGAGGGCTATGTCCGCCTTACCGCCTTCGGCGACGCCGACGCTACCAGGACCGCCGTGGAGCGGATCACAGGGATCCTCTAAGAGGCGCGGCATAGTATCCGTTATGGTCTCACTCCCTCTGAGGGCCACAAATTGGATGGACAGCCCGCCCCAATCGCTTTTCACGCCGCTCCGCCGGGTCAGGGAATCGCGGAGACGCTGGACCTGGATTATAGTGGGTTTTAAGCCGGCAGGACAAATTGTTTGCCCACCGCACCCGGCCACACCGGCCCCGCCTGTGCGCCAGGCCGGTCACATAGAAATGGGGAGGACATCAGTATGTATTGTGAGCAGCTTTTGCAGGCCCTGGAACAGGGCGGCTTTCAGGAGCAGCTGTCCGCCATCTACGGGACGGACCACCTGGCCGCCGCGCGAGACCGGGCCATTTGGGCAGTACGCGCACTTCTGGAGGAATTTCATCCCCAGCAAGACGCCGCTCTGTTCAGCGGCCCCGGCCGCACCGAGATTGGCGGCAACCACACCGATCACCAGCATGGCCGGGTACTGTGCGGCAGCGTAGACATGGACATGCTGGCCTGCGCCGCCCCCAACGGCTCAGACCTCATCCGCATCCGCTCCCAGGGCTACCCCGCCCTGGAGATCGACCTGAAGGACCTGTCCTGCAAGCCGGAGGAGGCCAACACCTCCGCCGCCCTGGTGCGGGGAGTGGCCGCCAAGGTAAAGGAGATGGGCTATGCCCCCGCCGGCTTCGACGCCTGCATCACCTCCACCGTCCTGTCGGGCTCCGGCCTCAGCTCCTCCGCCGCCTATGAGACGCTGGTGGGCAATATTCTAAACCACTACTGCTGCGCGGACAGGCTGGACGCCGTCACCATCGCCAAAATCGGGCAGTACGCCGAAAACGTCTACTTTGGCAAGCCCTGCGGCCTGATGGACCAGATGGGCTCCTCGGTGGGGGGCGCGGTGGCCATCGACTTTGCCGACCCCGCCGACCCGGTGGTGGAGCCCATCGGCTACGACTTCTCCCAGTCGGGCCACACCCTTTGCATCGTGGACACCTGCTCCAGCCACGGCGACCTCACCGGCGACTACGCCGATATCACCTTTGAGATGGGGGCGGTGGCCGCCCGCTTCGGCAAAACCGTGCTGCGTGAGGTGCCCGAGGCCGACTTCCGGGCCGCCCTGCCCGCCCTGCGCCGGGAGTGCGGCGACCGGGCTGTGCTCCGGGCCCTCCACTTCTACAGCGACGACCGCCGGGCCGTTCAGGAGGCCCAGGCCCTGAAGGACGGGGACTTCCACCGCTTCCTGGCCCTGGTCAACGCCTCCGGCCTGTCCTCCTCCCTCCACCTGCAAAACACCTGGTCCACCGCCGACCCCAAGCAGCAGGCCATCCCCGTGGTACTGGCCCTGGGTCAGGAGCTGCTGGAGGGGACGGGGGCCATCCGGGTCCACGGCGGCGGCTTCGCCGGCACCATCCAGGCCTTTGTCCCCAACGACAGGCTGAATGCCTTTAAGGCGGGCATGGAGGCCCTGCTGGGCGAAGGCAAGTGTCATATTCTCCGCATCCGCCCCCAGGGCGGCTGCGTGGTAGCGGAATAGGATGGGAAACCTCCGGGTCACGCCATGTAGGGCAAGGGCTCTGCCCTTGCCAAATCAGGTTACCGCCTCTGTTGGAAAGGCAAGGGCAGAGCCCTTGCCCTACACGAGGTATCAAAATACATTGAGGAGATGTTTCCTATGATTGACAACGCCATTTCCAGGCTGGCAGGCTACGCCTTCCGTTCGGGCCTGATTGAGGAATGTGACCGGACCTGGGCCATCAATACAATACTGGACGTATTAAAGCTGGACAGCTATACAGAACCGGAGGAGAAGGACTGGGAGACAGGGGACATCGAGCTGGCCCCCATCCTGGAGGAGCTCCTCGATGACGCCTACGCACGGGGCGTCCTCACCGAAAACTCGGTGGTCTACCGGGACCTGTTTGACTCCGAGCTGATGGGCCGGCTCACCCCCCGGCCCTCCCAGGTGATCGAGAAGTTCCGCGCCTGTTATATGGACGATCCCGAGTATGCCACCGACTGGTACTACGCCTTCAGCCAGGACACCAACTACATCCGCCGGGACCGCATCGCCAAGGACATGCAGTGGAAGGCTCCCACCGAGTACGGCGAGCTGGACATCACCATCAACCTGTCCAAGCCGGAAAAGGACCCCAAGGCCATCGCGGCGGCCAAAAACCTGCCCGCCTCCGCCTACCCCCGGTGCCAGCTGTGCGCCGAGAACGAGGGCTACGCCGGCCGGGTCAACCACCCCGCCCGGCAGAACCATAGAATCGTCCCCATCACCATCAACGGCTCCCCCTGGTTTTTGCAGTACTCCCCCTATGTCTACTACAACGAGCACTGCATCTGCCTGAACAGCTTCCACACCCC
>JAAWEX010000099.1 GCA_022794495.1 Lawsonibacter sp.
GTCCCGGTCCTGCGCTCCATGGCCCCCCAGCACGGCGGGATGGTGGTCCAGCTCCACGGCCAGCCGGTGCAGATCGGCCGGGACGGGGCGGTGTGCCGCTTGGTCTATCAGGACGGAACCCCCGGGGTGAGCGGCAGGCACTGTCAGGTGTCCTTTGAACAGGGAGAGTTCGTCCTCACCGACCTGAACTCCACCTACGGTACCTTCCTGTCCAACGGTCAGCGGGTGGCCCCCAACAGCCCGGTCAAGCTGGCCCCCAAGAGCTCCTTCTATCTGGGGGAGGCGGACAACACCGTCTATGTGGATCTGGAGTAAGCCATGAGACTATCTGCTTACTGCTATACCAACCAGGGGGGCCGGGACCACAACGAGGACAGCGTGCGCTGCTGTGCCGAACAGGGGGTTTTTGTCCTGGCCGACGGTCTTGGGGGCCACGGGAAGGGGGAGGTGGCCTCCGCTCTGGCGGCGGACGTCCTCTTTGAAGGCTGCTCCGCCCATCCGGACCCCGATGGGCTGGCGGAGCTGTTCCAGAAGGCCAACGAGGCTGTGATGGAGGGTCAGAAGGTCCCTGGGCAGGAGGAGATGAAGACCACCGCCGTGGCCCTGTCCGCTGCCGGGGACCTGGCGGTGTGGGGCCACGCGGGGGACTCCAGGCTCTACCGCTTTTCCGGCGGGATGCTGACTCAGGAGACCCGTGACCATTCGGTCACCTACATGAAGTATCTGGGCGGCGAGATCTCCTATATGGATATCTACCACGACGACGACCGCTCCAGCCTTCTGCGGGCGCTGGGAAAGCAGCCCTGCAAGCCGGAGGCCGGCCAGGCGGAGCTCCGGCCGGGGGACGCCTTTCTGCTGTGCTCCGACGGCTTTTGGGAGTATGTCTATCAGGAGGAGGTACTGGCCGACCTGCTGAAAGCGGAGACCCCAGAACAGTGGGCGCAGCTCATGCTCCTGCGCCACATCCGCCGCACCCCGCCGGGAAACGACAATTTTTCCCTCATTACTGTGTTTGCGGAGGAGGAGCTATGAGACGGCTGACATCTATATTCCTTGCCCTGCTGCTGGCGGGGCTTATGTGTACCGGCGCTCTGGCTGCCGGCAGCGTGGAGATCGTCCGGGCCTTTGTCTACGACGGCACGCTGTACACCTATGTGTCCATGAATGGGATGGAGAAGCCCGTCACCAAGGCGGAGGCCAGGGTGGGCGGACAGACCTTCTCCGCCGCTGACCGGCTGGAGACCGTCCGCCAGGCGGGCGCCCCGGTAACCTGGCTGCTGCTGGTGGACAACTCCACCTCTATGCCCGCCTTCCGCCAGGAGGCAGAGGAGTTTGCCCAGAGCCTTGCCCAGTCCGGCGGGGAGAACACCCGATTCATCCTGGCCACCTTCGGAGACGCATTTACGGTCAGGGCGGAGGATGTCTCTCCGGAGGAACTGTCCGGCGAGATGGAACAGATCCCCTTTGACGAGCGGGTGACCCGCCTCCACACCGCCATCAGTCAGGGGCTGGATTACTTTGAGGAGCTGCCCCGGCAGCGCAATGAGCTGCGGTGCATGGTGGTGCTGTCTGACGGGGTGCAGTACGACCCCACAGGAGGCGTGCCCTATGAGGAGCTGCTGGAGCGGGTCGGCGGCTCCGATGTAATGCTCCATTCGGTGGGCCTGGGCGGCGACCGGGAGGCCCTGGACAGTATGGGCCGGCTGGCGGAGATTTCCGGAGGCTCCCATCAGATGCTGGAAGAGGTGACGGCGGCAGAGGCCGGGAGCGCCCTGGCGGAGGACAGCGGCAGGCTGTTCGTCACCGGCTTTGACCTGTCCGGCCTGAGCTCAGAGGGTGGGACGGAGCAGGTGTCTGTGACCTTTGCCGCTGGCAGCGAGCTGGTCTGCCGGGCAGAGGCCCAGGTGGAGCTGCCCAAGCTCACTGGAGAGGGCGGAACAGGGGCTGATGTTCAGCCGCCCGTTCAACTGCCGGAGCCACCAGCACAGACCCAGAACGGAATAGGCGGCGGCTCCACCTCCACGGCCAATCCTTCTGCCTCATCTCAGGGGATTTCCCCGGTCATCATTGTGGGAATTATCGCAGTGGCGGGAATCGCCATTGTGTCAGGTCTTCTGGTGCGAAAAAGGCGGAGCGCTCCAGCGGCTTCCGACCCTGTCCCGCAGGAGGAACAGAGGGGCATCTATATGCGTCTGGAGCTGGTGCGAGGAGGGCTGGCCGGTGGGCAGAGCCAGCAGGAACTGGAATTGCGGGATGAGCTGATTATCGGCGCTGACCCGGCCTGTGACATTGTGGTACAGGACGGTGAGGCAGCTCTCCGGCATGTACGGCTCTTTTCCGTGGAGGGCGCGGTATATGTGGAGGCTCTGGATTTCTCCGGCGCGGCACAGGTCAACGGAGAGGGGCTTCAGGAGACCCGGAAATTACGCAGCGGAGATGAGGTCACAGTGGGAAGCACTGTAGTTCGTCTGAAATTTTAGCGGGAATATGTTTCCTTGACGTTCAGGGTATCGTCGTTCTCACTGGTACAGACGTGTGCGCCGGACACCGCGTCTACGTCGAAGTTGTTTCCATGTAAAAATCCAGTAGGCTGTCTATCTCGGTGATCTCCTCCGCGAAGGAGATATCCCGTGAGGAGAGGTGAGTTCCTTGCCCTCCAGCTTCTCCAGGAACCGGGACATATACTGTTCCGGCCTGAGATAGCTCTTACGGTACGCATGGTAGACGGCGGTGGAGACATCATGCACGGGCCAGGTCTTCCAGCCCTCAGTACCACCAGCTCATACCGCTCGGCGGTGACCGGCTCCATTCTGGCGAAGGCGCTCGTCTGAAGCGCGGCGATCCCCGGTCCCTGCTCCTCACGCAGATACCAGCGCAGGAACCTGGCGATCTCCAGGATATCCTCCGTCCTGTCCGGCTGGAGGAACGACCTTTCTCCATTCTCCCGAACACAAAACGCCGTATACTTTCGGGCCGCTTCCTCCGCCGCCCGTGCTTCAGCCTGAAGAAGATTTCACAATTAGATTTATTAATCTTGGGGTAGAACTATAATATAAAGAAGAAATTGAGAGCAGGGAATAGCGCTATGCAAAAAAGACAATGTTTCAAGCCTGCTTTAAATATCGTTTCAAGAAATCCTTGCGATAGGCAATTCCGATACAGTCGGGAAAGCCGGGAACTTCAACGAGATTCAGCATATCATCAGGCGGGCTGTTCTAATACAGTTCAGGGAATAAAAGGTCAGCCTGGAAGCATGATCCCATCTCAATCGTCATGATTTGAATGTTTGTTGGTATGTAAGAAGCCTCCATCCGAGGCCACACCTATTGCGTTGATATTTTCCATCCTGCGAGAGCCCCGTAACGATGACTGTTCCATCTGACTTCAGACCAATCAACTGGTAACTTCCCGCATCAATTGCGGTAATATCTGTCCAACCAGGGGTATTTGGAGCTGTACTGCCACTATTGTATACTCCGGTTGTTACTACGGTACCGTCGGATCTCAGCCCCCTGTGTAGGTTTCCCCGCGTGAGACGGATATGATATCCGTCCAATCTGACACATTGCATTGACCATACCTGTTATCTTCCACAGATACAGCAGTACCATCCACCAGCACCCCCACGGTGTAGGCCTCCCCAATGGACAGCTCGACCAGATTCCTCCAATCGCCAATCTGCGCATACTCCGTATCGGTCTGTCCAGTCATGATCAAGGTTTCATCGGAGTGGACCCCCAGTCATGGCTCTCCTTCGAACACTGTCGGTGTTATTCCTTATCCAGCTGCTTTTTGTATGCTTCCAATTGCGCATTTTTCTGGCGTTCCCTGGCCTCACACAGTGCGTTTTCCTTCGCCTGGTTGATCGCTCTCTCCATTTCCTTGCGCCGCTTCTCCGTCAGCTTGAAAGATGTTGAAGTGAATCATATCGCCGCCCACCAGAATGCTCAGGACTTCCGGCTCTGGAAAATTTACCAGAGGTCCCTTCCTGTCCAGGTAGCGGTCAATGGCTTCCCGAAGGGCGTTGGGAAAATTGGACTTGCAGCTCTCGGAAAAGTGGTCGGAATACGGGTCCAGCCCCTTGGCGGACCGCTCCGCACCATCGGACAGCCCTTCCTCGTAGTACCACCGGGCAAGGCTGTCTGTGGTGTGGGAATAGTTCTTTGAGGTGACGGAATTGCCTTGGGCAGGAATGTCCCGGAACAGATCTTCCTTTGTTCTGAATTTCACAGCGATTCTCTCCTTTTCATGCCAGCTTAATAGCTGCCCTCGTAGATGCCTTCGTCACGCAGCTCTAAAAAGGCCAGAATATCCCCGTTTGATGTGACCGCCAAAGTTTCAGTATTTCCTGCCCCGATGCACACCACATCCGTCCAGCCGGAAACATCAACGGCCTCTTGGTTGTCAGACTCTTTGCAGCTGGCGACCACTGTGCCCCCTGATTTCAGCCCCACGACGTGTTTATATCCGCTGGATACCGCTACCAGGTCTGTCCATCCGAAAACGTCGTAGCGCTCCGGCAGATCGCTCGAGACGATGGCTGTTCCATCCGATTTCAGCCCGATGATCTGACGGTTTCCGGCGTCAATGGCAGCGATATCTGTCCACGCGGAGGTATCCATAGAATCTGTATTCAGCGTGGAATGCCCCGATAGGCGGGGGAGCGGTCAATCAATAGAAGTTCTCTAAAGGCGGAAAAAATGCCCCGCATTGGTATCCACTTCTGTGGCGGTAAAGCTGTAGATTGTTGTGATAGAAAGCACATCCGACTGGTCCCTCTCATTGACATACTGTGCTCCTACGCTGGAACTCCACATCCGGTAATAGGTGGCACCGCCAGAGGTGAGACGCTCAGGCAGACGCTCGAAGTCCGACATTTTTGACGTGTCGTCCTCTTTCATGTTCTGCTCCACGGTCCCAGGCCTGACAAACAGGCGGTAAATGATGAAGCATGCGATAGCAACACCCGCAAGCCAGCCGATCACACCTCTCAAAATCCAGAGAGCCGCATGGATGGCCAGTGCTGCCGCTGTCCCCTTTGCGCCCTTTTTCGCGATGAGTGTCATAATAACGCCCGCTGCCGTCAGAACAATGCCAAACATTGCGGCCGCAAAACCGATCCCCAGCGTCTCGGTGACACCTTTTAGGTTTTCGTAGAGAACCACGCCCACTAATGTAGCAAGGCACTCGGCATTTCTCTGTAATAGATTCATAACTACACTCTCCTTTGTTCGTTGTTTGATACGAATAAAGACCTTTATCTCATGCTATAAAGACTACATTTCCTTGCCTGACCTCAATTCGACACCTCCCCATTCTTTATTTCGCATCACACAGAGAAAAGGGGACAAAAAATTTGGACCGGGAGCAAAAGTGCTCCCGGTCCTGCGGTATCTGTTTTGTTATTTATCCTGCCCCAACCATCAGGGGCAGGTCAAAGCTGTGCTCCCAGCGCATACTCAGCGGCTCGCATACTGTGAACAGGACATTGGAAGGATCGTAGCAGCCATCCCAGCCCGAAATTGCCAGCTCCACGACATTGTCCTCCTCCCCATCAGAAACAGGGCTGCAATGGAGGCCATAGCTGTTGAGGGGGATAAAGCTGCCGTCTGGTCCGGTAGCAACATCATAGAGGACCTTGCTCTGCACCTCCATCTCCTCCGCCGGTTTCAGAAGACATCCTGTCAAAACCAGATCCTCCGAGGACTCATAGCGCAGCCGGAGGGTCCAGCACCGGCAGCCCTCCTTCACGGTAAACGGGCCGCCTTGTCCGGGGATCGGCTCGCCAAATTGGACCTCCAGGGGCTGGCAGCTTTCAATGGACAGTGTCCCTCCAGGCACCGGGTATTTCTGATCATCCCAGGTCCCCTGCTCCAGGTCCAGCCGGAAGGTGACAGGCTCCTCCAACGGCGCGGTCAGGTAGACATAGGGCACGTGGAGGGTATAGTCCCCCGGCTGGGCCGGCCCAAAGCTCCAGTTGTAAAAATATTCGTTGTTATAAGACGAGGCGTAGTCACATTCTCCCATCAGCTCCTGCCCGTCAGGAGCGGTAACGGTAATGTCCCCCTTTTTGCCCTCCATGAGACGGCCCCGCAGCAGGTAGGTCAGGAGGGTCTCTCTGCCGGTGCTGAGGGGATAGATACCCACCATGAGGCGGCCCTCCTCCAGCCGCGGGATGGCCAGCAGCCCGCCCCGGCTTCCCATTTGGTTGGAATATTCAGATACCCGACCTGCCTCCACCCGGGTCAGGCGGCAGCTGAAGTTGATGTCAAACAGGGTGAAAGCCGCTTCAACGCCATCCTCCCACAGCGGGATTTCCTCCGGCTCAAGTGTATGGAGCTTCAGCTTTATTGCCCAGTAGTAGCCGCCGCCTTCCTCCTGAGAGGTCTTCCGGTCGAAGCCTGGGTAAAACGGACCGAAGCTGGCCCCGTTCAATGTGACAGCGATATGAACTACTTCACTGCTGAATGTATCAAACGCGCCATCCTCGTTCCACATCATTTTTTTCATAATAGCCGGGTCCGACGGCTGATAGTCCATCAAAATATACATCTCGTCATTGAGCAGCAGGGCGTCATGGATCAGGTAGGTCCCTGGATAGGCCCCGCTGTCGTTTTCCACCTGTGCCGGCTCCTCCAAAATGAAGACCAGAGACTTTGGATCGCCGCTGATCCCATAGCCAGGAATGATGCCAAAATACCGCAGCAGCGTATAGGCGCAGGCGGCCAGCACGGCCAGCAGGCCCAGGACCAGGAGGCCCAGCAGCAGCGTTCTCATCTTGGACAGGCTTCGCTGATGGCGCTTTTTTACGGTATCATAGGACAGCCCCAGGCTGGCGGCAATTTCTCGCGCTGTCATGCCGCCGTAGTATTTCATACGGATGATCTCCGCGTCCTCCGGCTTCAGGGCAGCCATAGCCCGCTCCAGGTCAACCCGCGCCTCCGCCGACTCCGGAATGGACGCGGGGTCTTCCAACGGAGTGTCCAGCTGCTCATCCCACAGGACATTTTTTCGGTAACGGCTGACGGAAAGATTCCGCATGATCCGCGCCAAGTAGGCAGCCAAGGTGCCTTTCTTAGAATCGAACCGCTCCCAATGGATGTAAAATTCCAGAAACGCATCGTTGATACACTCTTTAATATCCTCCGGGTTTTGCAGGTGTTTCGCCCCAATTTTCCAAAGCAGACCTGTGAACTGCCCTACCGCCGCCGCCATGCCCGCCTGGGGGTCGCGCTCCAACAGATCAAGCAGCTCTCGGTCAGAAATCCTCTCTGCCTGTATCTCTTTTTTTACTCTATTCAAATACTGATTCATCCTCCCTGTAGGACACATTTTGAAAAGTATAGCATAGTTTTTGGGGAAGCTCAAGAAAAGCAGAACTCCTTTTCAGTGTTTTCCCTCACCTAAATATTTTGCACCAGTGTAAACAAAGAGGTCTGCAAAGATTTTTTAGACAAATTTTGATAGTTTATAGCCGTTTCTACTCCTTTTCATTTACTCTCCGGCACTCTTTGAAAACAGTGTT
>JAAWEX010000100.1 GCA_022794495.1 Lawsonibacter sp.
GAGGCCGAGCAGTTCGCCGCCGAGGACAAGAAGGCCCGTGAGGCCGCCGACATCCGCAACGCCGGCGACCAGACCGCCTATCAGGTGGAGAAGACCCTGGGCGAGGTGGGCGACAAGCTCCCCGCTGAGGACAAGGCCAAGGTCCAGGCCGCTCTGGACCGCCTGAAGGAGACCCTGAAGGGGGCCGACATCAACGCCATCAAGGACGCCACCGAGGCCGTCAACAAGGAATTCGCAGAGGTGGGCTCCAAGATCTACGGCCAGGCGGGTCCCGGACCCGATATGGGCGGCGGCTTCCCCGGCGGCCAGCAGCAGTCCGGCCCTGCAGGCGACGGCGTGGTGGACGCCGACTATGAGGTCATCGACGACGACCAGAAATGATTTGTCTTGTGTAGGGGGCGGCCTCTGTGCCGCCCCGCACAGGATACTCTCTGCAAAACGGGGCGGCGCAGAGGCCGCCCTCTACGGAATACAGACCCAAGAAAAGCGGGGCCCCAAGCCCCGCCGTTTTCTGCGTCAAGAGGTGATAACATATGGCGGAACAAAAACGAGACTACTACGAGGTCCTGGGCCTGTCCAAGGGGGCGGGCGACGAGGAGCTGAAAAAGGCCTACCGCAAGCTGGCCAAGCAGTACCACCCGGACGTGAACCCCGGCGACAAGGACGCCGAGGCCAAGTTCAAGGAGATTAACGAGGCCTACGGCATTTTGTCCGACAAGGAGAAGAAGGCCCGCTATGACCAGTTCGGCTTTGCCGGGGTGGACCCCAGCTACGGCGGCGGGGGCGGTATGGGCGGTATGGGCTTCGACATGGGGGATATCGACCTGGGCGACATCTTCGGCTCCTTCTTCGGCGGGGGCTTTGGGGGAGGCTTCGGCGGAGGCCGCCGGAACGGCCCCCAGAAGGGGGAGAGCCTGCGGGTCAATCTGGCCCTCTCCTTTGAGGAGGCCGCCTTCGGCTGCACCAAGGAGATCGAGCTCAGCCGCACCGAGCCCTGCGAGGAGTGCAAGGGCTCCGGCTGCGCGGCGGGCACCACCGCCGAGACCTGTCCCGACTGCCGGGGGGCCGGCCAGGTGCGCATCCAGCGGGGAGCGGGAGGCTTTGCCTTCTCCACAACCACAACCTGTTCAAAGTGCAAGGGCAGCGGCAAGCTGATCCACACGCCCTGCAAAAAGTGCGGCGGGGCGGGCAGCGTGAGAAAGAAGCAGCGCCTCTCTGTAACTATCCCGGCGGGCATCGACGACGGCCAGGCCGTCTCCATGCGGGGCCAGGGCAACGCGGGGACCAACGGCGGCCCCGCCGGCGATCTGCTGGTGCGGGTCCAGGTGAAGCCCCACCCCAAGTTCCAGCGGGAAGGCACCACCGTGCTGTATGAGTGCCCGGTGAGCTTTTATCAGGCGGCTATGGGGGCCGAGCTGGAGATCCCCACCATCGACGGCAAGGTGAAATACAACCTCCCCGCCGGCACGCAGACAGGGACCACCTTCCGCCTGCGGGGCAAGGGTATCCCCGAGCTGCGGGGCGGCCGCCGGGGCGACCAGTACGTCGCCGTGAGGGTGCAGGTGCCCACCAGCCTCAACGCCGAGCAGAAGGAGGCCCTCAACGCCTTCGGCGCGGCCATGGGGGAGAAGGTCCCCGAGGGGGGCCTGAAGGGCTTTTTTGACAAGAAGAAAAAGAAAAAATAGCGCCAGGCGCTTTTAGGAGGAGCGGGTCATGCCGAAAACCATTGCCATCGCCAGCGTGGGCACCAGCGCCATCACGTCCCTGATGCAGCAAGCCATTGCCGCCGTGCCGGGGGTGGTCTGCCAGGTGGTTTGCTCCCGGGACGAGGCCAGGGGCCGGGAGTTTGCCCGGTCCGCCGGCGTGCCGGAGCACGCCTCCGACTACCGGGCCGTGCTGGAGCGGCCGGACATCGACGCGGTCTACATCGCCTCCCCCAACCGCTTCCATCTGGAGCAGGCCCTCCAGGCGCTGGAGCACAAAAAGCATGTCATCCTGGAGAAGCCCGCCGCCGTCCGGAGAGGGGACGCGGAGCGCCTGGTCCAGACGGCGGAGGAACAGGGGGTGTTCTTTTTCGAGGCCGTCTCCACCCTCTTCATGCCCAACTACCTGGCCCTCCGGGCGCTGCTGCCCCGGCTGGGGCGGGTCAGCCAGGCGGATATCTGCTACGGCCAGTACTCCTCGAAGTACGACGCCTACCTCCGGGGGGAGAACCCCAACATCTTCAATCCGGAGATGGAGGCGGGGGCGCTGAACGACATGGGGGTCTACTGCGTCCACGTAGCGGTGGACCTGTTCGGCCCGCCGGAGACGGTGGACTATCAGGGGGAGTACGGCCCCAACGGCATTGACCTGGCCGGCCGGCTGCTGCTGGGCTACCGGGACTTTACCTGCCAGGTGCGCACCGCGAAAAACAAGGATTTGGACAGCGGCTGCCTCATCCAGGGCGAGGGGGGCTGGCTCAGGTCCGCCGGGCCGCTGAACGAGTTCCCCGCCGCCCAGGCCTGCCTGGAGGGGGAGAAGCAGGAGCTCCAGCGCCAGCAGGGACTGGAGAACCGGCTGATCTTCGAGCTGTCCCGCTTCCGGGACGCAATATTAGAGGCGGACCGGGATTTTTTCCAAAGGATGGCCCGGCAGAGCGTGTTTACCGCCTCCGTCCTGGAGGCCGCCCACGCCGGGGCAAAAAAATAGAAGCCATATATACCCCGCTCCCCAGCCGGGTTTTTCGTGCTTTTTTCCCCTTGCGCGGTCAGGCGCGCCTGTGCTATACTGCAAGCCTGAAAGGCGTTTCTCCAAAAGCGCCAGTCTGAAAGCCTGCATGTTTGCGGAGGTGATCCTAATGTACTTGGAGGAATATCGCAAGGCCAGACAGATGGGTCAAAAGGAAGCCAAGCTCTGCCAGTCCAAAGGCGGCTCCGCCTATCTGCCCGTTTTAGACGACATCCTGTCGGAGGAGGAGACCTGCGGCGAGGTGGACCTGGGGCTGGTGGAAATCCCCGTGGAGCTGATCGTGGGCACCCGGACCGCCGGGCGCAGCCAGGCCTTCTCCCGCAGCTTTCTGCCTTTAATGGCGGAGGACTCGGAATTTGCCCACAAGTGGATGAGTCTGTGTAAAGCTCACATGGAGGAGGGCATCACCGACCCCATCAAGGCCTATGAGTATATGCACACGTTTTATGTTGCCGAGGGCAACAAACGGGTAAGTGTGCTGCGCTATTTCGGCGCGGTGAATATCCCCGCGGAGGTAATCCGCATCCTGCCCCTGAAGAACGACTCCCGAGCCAGCCGGATCTATTATGAATATGTGGATTTCTACCGGCTGTCCGGGGTAAATTACCTCTGGTTCAGTGCGCCGGGCCGCTTTCCCCGCCTCCAGGAGGCGGTGGGCAAGGCCCCGGATGAGAAGTGGACCGAAGAGGAGCGCCGCAAGTTCTTCTCCGTCTACACCAGCTTCTCCACCCTCTACGGCGACAAGAGCGCCAAAGAGCTGGCCGGCCGGATGACCACCGGCGACGCCCTGCTGCTCTACCTGGATATCTTTGGATACGATGTGGTGAAGCAGTACACCCAGACCCAGATGAAGGAGGGGTTCCTCCAGCTGCACCAGGCATTTTCCCTGAAAAAGAAGGGGCTTCAGGATTTGAACCCGCTGAAAGGACTGCTGGGGCGATGAAGATTTTGGCGTTGGCTGACCGTGAGTGCCCCTATTTGTGGGACTATCTGGACCGCCGCCGGCTGGAGGGGGTGGACCTCATCCTCTCCTGCGGCGACCTGGACCCCAGATACCTGTCCTTTGTGGCCACCTTTGCCCATGGGCCGGTGCTTTATATCCATGGCAACCACGATGACCGCTATGCCCGGGTGCCGCCGGAGGGCTGCATCTGCGTGGAGGATAAGGTCTATGTCCACCAGGGGGTGCGCATCCTGGGGCTGGGAGGCTCGGTGCGCTACAAGCCCCAGGGGGAGCACCAATACACCCAACGCCAGATGGAGCGGCGGGTGGCGCGGCGCCGGCTGGAGCTGATGCGCCGGAAGGGCTTTGACATTCTGCTCACCCACGCCCCCGCCCTGGGGCTGAATGACGGGGAGGACTTCGCCCACACCGGCTTTAGCGCTTTCAACGCCCT
Source organism: Lawsonibacter sp. (assembly GCA_022794495.1). GTDB lineage: Bacteria > Bacillota > Clostridia > Oscillospirales > Oscillospiraceae > Lawsonibacter. Next base: position 4,128 of record JAAWEX010000100.1, read on the forward strand.
GATGGACCGCTACCGGCCCCGCTACTTTGTCCACGGCCATATCCACATCAACTACGGCGTGGATATCCCCCGCCGCTGCGCCTATCAGGACACCCAGGTCATCAACGCCTACGAGAGCTATACTTTTGAATACTGAAGCCGTGCCGGAACAAGAGAAGATTGTTCCGGCGCTTTCATAAAATGCTCCCTGTACAAATTTTTCCCATTTTACCATGGCCGCCTGCTGTTTCAAGGTCTTGCAACCTGACTTCGGCTGTGCTATGATAGGGGAAAGAAACTGTCGAAACGGGGATGAGGACAATGGCAGAGGAGAAAAACACCCCCCAGGAGGGGGCCGGATTACAGCCTGAGCTGCTGGCGGAGGTCTACCGGGCGCTGAACTTCGACCCGGCGGAGTTTGCCAAGCGGCACGCCGAGGAGTTCACCCACCAATACCTCCGGCTTGACGGAATGCTCAGCCACGTGGGAGAGGAGATTGTGGCCTACCTCTCCAAGCGGGTTAACGAGTGCCTGTCTAAGGCGGAGTACGCCCTGCTCTCCTACATCGAGTATGCCAGCCGGGGAGAGCTGCCGGAGGACTTCAACGAGGCGGTGGCCCACTATCTCTGTGCCCGCAGGGAGGCTGGAGAGGGCTGGGTCTACGCCTTCGAGCGGGACCAGTCCAAGGCCTACTGCCTGTCCATTTACCCCCAGATGCACGCCATCGCCCAGGCTATGTACACCTTTGCCAAGGAGACCGGGGAATTTAAGGAGATCGCCTGGACCGACGGCCCGGCGGCCTGGCCCGACCCGAAAAAGCTGAAGCCATAAAGCCGCGGCGGCACAGAGTGCTCTGTGCCGCCGTTTTGTCAATATATGGCGGTTTTCCTGGAAAATCTCCTTGTAAAAAGGGAGCGGCTATGATAGAATCGGAAGGAACGGAATTTGTCTGAAAATATAAAAACAGCGGAAGAGAAAGGAGAAAAACAAGCCATGTCCAATGGAATTTCCATGGAGCGGGTGGAGGAGATCATCGACGGCTACGGCTGTCAGGTCCACCGCCTCATCGCAATCATGCAGGACATTCAGGCGGAGTACAAGTATCTCAGCCCCGCGGTGCTGGAGCGCATCGCCCAGAAGCTGGGGGTGGGGGTGGCCAAGGTCTACAGCGTGGCCACCTTCTATGAAAACTTCTCCCTGGAGGCCAAGGGCAAGTACATTATCAAGGTGTGCGACGGCACCGCCTGCCACGTGCGCAAATCACAGCCCATTTTCAACGCCATTAAGGAGTATCTGGAGCTGGAGGGCAAGCAGAAGACCTCTGCCGACGGCCTGTTTACACTGGAGACGGTTGCCTGTCTGGGGGCCTGCGGCCTGGCCCCGGTGGTGACAGTAAACGACCAGGTCCACTCCAAGATGAGCCCGGAGCTGGCCATCGACCTGCTGGAGAGCTTGCGAAAGGAGGAGTCCGTCAATGGCTGAGATGAACCGTGAACAGCTAGAGGTCCGCCGTCTGAAAGCCAAGCGGGCCTTGTCCTACCAGAAAAAACAGGTGCTGCTGTGCGCCGGCACCGGCTGCATCGCCGGCGGCTCTCTGAAGCTGTATGACTACATCAAGGAGGAGTGCGTCCGCCGGGGACTGGACGTCTATGTGGGTCTGACCCAGGAGAACGAGGTGGAGGACGTCACCGAGCCCAAGGGGGACGGCGTCTATTTGAAGAAGAGCGGCTGCCACGGCTTCTGCGAGATGGGTCCCCTGGTGCAGATTGAGCCCGAGGGCATCCTCTATACCCATGTCCAGCTGGAGGACTGCGACGAGATCATTGAGAAGACCATCATGAAGGGGGAGGTGGTGGAGCGGCTGCTCTATGAGCTGGACGGGGTGAAGTACCCCAAACACGACGACATCCCCTTCTATCACCGGCAGCACCGGGTCGTGCTGGAAAACTGCGGCACCACCGACGCTGAGGATATCGACGAGTACCTGGCCAAGGACGGCTACGCGGCCTTTGAGAAGGCCCTGTTTGAGATGACCGACGAGGACATCTGCAAGGAGATTCTGGATTCCGGCCTCCGGGGCCGCGGCGGCGGCGGCTTCCCCGCCGGCCGGAAGTGGGACAGCGTCCGCAGGCAGCCCAGGGGCAAAAAGTACGTGGTGTGCAACGGCGACGAGGGCGACCCCGGCGCCTTTATGGACCGCTCGATTATGGAGGGCAACCCCCACTCTATCATCGAGGGAATGCTCATTGCCGCCCTGGCCTCTGGCAGCGACGAGGGCTACATCTACGTCCGTGCCGAGTACCCCCTGGCGGTGGCGCGGCTGAAAACCGCCATCGCCAAGGCGGAGGAGATGAATCTCCTCGGCAGCCACATCCTGGGAACCGGCTTCTCCTTCCGCTTGAACGTCAACCGGGGCGCCGGCGCCTTTGTCTGCGGCGAGGGCTCCGCCTTGACCGCCTCCATCGAGGGTAACCGGGGTATGCCCCGGGTAAAGCCACCCCGGACGGTGGAGCACGGCCTTTGGGCCCGGCCCACGGTGCTGAACAACGTGGAGACCTTCTCCGCCGTCCCTCTGATTATCCGGAAGGGCGCGGCCTGGTTTAAGTCCATCGGGACTGAGAAATCCCCCGGCACCAAAGCCTTCGCCCTCACGGGCAACGTGGTAAACACCGGCCTGATCGAGGTGCCCATGGGGGCCACCCTGCGGGAGATCATCTTCGACATCGGCGGCGGCATCAAGGACGGCAAGCAGTTCAAGGCTGTCCAGATCGGCGGTCCCTCCGGCGGCTGCCTCACCGAGGAACATCTGGACCTGCCCCTGGACTTCGACTCGCTGAAAAAGCTGGGGGCCATGATCGGCTCCGGCGGACTGGTGGTCATGGACGAGGACACCTGCATGGTAGAGGTAGCCCGGTTCTTCATGAACTTCACCCAGAATGAGTCCTGCGGCAAGTGCGTCCCCTGCCGTGAGGGCACCCGGCGGATGCTGGAGATCCTCACCCGCATCGTCAACAACGAGGGCAGTCTGGAGGACCTGGACCTGTTGGAAGAGCTGGCCTCCACCATCAGCGAGACCGCCCTGTGCGGCCTGGGGCAGAGCGCCTGCAAGCCGGTGCAGAGTACGTTAAAGTATTTCCGGGGCGAGTACCTGGCCCACGTGGTGGACAAGCACTGTCCCCACTGCAACGGCCGCAAGAAGGTGCTCCAGATTGATCCCGAGCTGTGCAAGGGCTGCGGCAAGTGTATGAAGCAGTGTCCCATGGAGGCAATCTCCGGCCAGATCCGGATGCCCCATGTCATCGACACGGAAAAATGTATCAAGTGCGGCGCGTGCTGGGGCTGCTGTCCCTTCGGCGCCATTCGGGAGGAGTGAGCGGTATGGCAAAGGGAATTATGTACATCGACGGCCAGCGGG
>JAAWEX010000101.1 GCA_022794495.1 Lawsonibacter sp.
CTGATGCTGGTGACGGCTGTCCGTCTTACCCGCATTTCCTTTGACAAAGAACATTCGCCCCTATGGATGTGTGCGGCGCTCCTTTTAACGGCTGTGATGTTCCTTGCTCCGCTCGTCGGCTTTTTTGTTGTACACCCCCTGTTCAGCTTGTCTGAAGAGGTGGTGATCCGTAACGGACAGACAATGGTCAGGGAGTACCGGATCAATGGGGGCGCTGCGTCTAACTGTTATGCTCCAGTAAACAATCTTGTCCATGGAGAAAATTTAAATTTTGACTGGTGGTAACGTGGAAAGAGGCAGACCCAAACGGGTCTGCCTCTCAATTTTACCTGGTGCTGGGGATGAGGAGCATTCGGCCCATGGGCAGGGCCTCCTCCTCCAGCTCGTTGGCCTGGAGTATCTGCTCCATGGTGGCGCCGTGGGCCTTGGCGATATCCCACAGCTCCTCGCCGGGGGCGGGCATCCGCAGAACGACCGAGGGCCGCTGACCCTCCCCCCCGTTCCGGGTCTCGCCCAGCTGGGCGGCGGTCACCGCCGGGACGGTGGTGGTCTCGGTGGTCAGGCAGTGGAACTCCACCGTAAAGCGCACCTCCACTCCGCCGGCGGCGGGGGCGGCAAAGACCTCCCCGGGACAGGCGCAGAAGCAGGAGCACCTCGCCCCCTCCGGGCACTCCAGCCGGCAGGTCACGGGAATGGACTGGCGGACGCACTGGACCAGCTCGTTTTCGTCCAGGTACAGCACGGTGATCCAGGCGTCGGCGGTGAGGGCCAGCTCCTTGCCCTCCCGGCTCTGGCGCACCTGCCCCAGGGCCAGCCGGGCGTCCACCACCGAGCGGACCATCTCCCCCGTCTCCAGCAGCTCCCGGACGGCCTGAGGCCGCACCGACTGCTCTACCAGGCGGCACAGGGACTGGTTCTCCCGCTCCACCTCCATCAGATGGCTGGTGCTGTACAGGTCCTGAAGCAGGGTTACCGGCCGGCGGCAGCGCACCTGGGCCTGGGCCAGCAGCTCCAGGTCCACATTCAGCTCCCGCCCGTCCGCCGGGTCGGGCTCGCACCGGAAGGAAGCCACCTCCACCTCTACCTGGCAGTCTCCCTCCTCCACCGCGCCGGCCGCTTCGATAATCTGGGAGAAGGGCATGGACTCATGGCTTGTGGTCAGGGCTCCTCCCGTCTCCTGGAGGAGCAGGTCCAGCTCCGCCACGCCCTTGAAGATGAGCTTGGAGCCAATGAGCTTGCTCTCGGTGCACACCGGCTGGATACGGGCGGCCAGAAGCACGGGGGCCTCCCCTCCGCCGGACTGCAGGCGGACCTGGTCGGAGAAGGTGAAGGGCTTCTCCTGCACGGCGAAGAGCTGGTAGTCCTCGCCCTGGAACTTCTTCTGGCAGACGGTCTCCTCCCCGCCGCCCGCGCCCACGCAGACTGCCCGCTCCACCGGCTGGCAGGCGGTGACATCCACCGCCAGGTCCACCCGCAGCAGCACCTTTCGGGGGTTGAGGGCCCTGGCCTCGGCGCAGCGCAGCCTGGGGCTGGCCAGCACCGTTCCCCGCTCGGTCAGGCCGGGCGCGTCCCCCTGGCAGGTAAAGGGCAGGCTCACTTCCATCCGCCGCAGGCCGCCGCCGCCCTCCGGCTGGTAAAGAATGGAGGCCCGCACCGCCCCAGACACCTGGAACGCCCCTTCCCGCGCCTGCTTGCCCGTCAAGGTCGCCTGGCCGCACACATCCACAATGCGCAGGATGTCGGGGCAGGCGTCAGAGACGATGCTCTCCAGCGTCTCCTCCTGGCACAGGGTCGCCTCCGCCACTGTGTCATAGCTGATGATGGTATCCCGTTCAAATTCCATGATGTCCTCTCCCTTGTCATAGTATCAGCCCGTATCCCCGCCGCCGGCAGGGGTACAAGTCCCAGAGGGACTTTTAACTTTGTTGACACTATATGAGCGGGAGTTCGTAAGTATGACGGCCCTGTGTAGTTTTCCCATCCCCGCCCGCAGGGCGGGAACAAATAATCCCCGTCGGTTATTTTACCTTGAATATCCTGCGCAGCAGCCCCCGCAGGCACCGGGGGGAACGTACCACCACGATACCCATGAAAACGCCTCCCCTCCCTGTTAGTCTGACCGTTGCCGGCTGTCTCATCCTATGTGGTCCGGAGGAATTTGTGACAAAACATTTTTGACTGCCCCTACAGAAAGGACACGTCCGCAGCGAGAGAAAGGGTTGATTTTTTCAAGCGCCGGGGGTAAAATATGGCAAAAGGAGGGGTTCGTTATGAACGAAAAAAACACAACCGAATTTGGCCGCATGTCCGACGGTTCGCCGGTGGAGGAGCTCACCCTTACCGACGGCTCCATGTCCTGCAGCATTCTTACCTACGGCGGCGCGCTGCGCACCCTCACCGTCCCTGACAGGGCCGGACGGCCGGTGGATGTGGCGCTGGGTCTCGACACCCTGGAGGACTACCTCGTTCAGGACAAGTATCTGGGCGCCCTTGTGGGCCGCTGTGCCAACCGCATCGGCGGCAGCCGGTTCACCCTGGAGGGGCAGGAGTACCTCCTGCGGGCCAACGACGGCCCCAACCACCTCCACGGAGGCCCCGCCGGCTTCGATAAAAAAATCTGGCAGGTCCAGGCCCGGAGCGCAAACTCCCTAACCCTCGCCCTGTTCAGCCCGGACGGCGAGGAGGGCTATCCGGGGGATCTGGAGGTCTCCGTCACCTACACCCTCCAAAAGGGCGCGCTGGAGATCGCCTACCGGGCCAGAAGCAGCAAAACCACCCTGTGCAATCTGACCAACCACACCTACTTCAACCTGTCCGGCCACGGGAGCGGCCTCATCGACGGGCAGTACATTCAGCTTCTGGCCGGCCGGCACACCCCCGTGGGGGAGGCGCTGATCCCCACCGGGGCCATCGACCCGGTGGACGGCTCCCCCATGGACCTGCGGACCCTCCAGCCCATCGGCGGGCGGGCGTATGACAACAACTGGGCCATTGACGGCTGGGATGGCACTCTGCGCTCCGCCGCCCGGGCCTGGTCGCCTGACACCGGCATCCTCATGGAGACTCTCACCACCTTGCCCGGTATTCAGTTCTACACCGGCAACTTTCTGGACGGCTGTCCCCGGGGGAAGCAGGGCGCGCACTATCTCAAGCGCTGCGCTTTCTGTCTGGAGACCCAGTATTTTCCTGACTCCCCCAACCACGCCGCCTTCCCCAGCGCCGTACTCCCGGCCGGAGCGGTGTACGAGAGCAAAACAGTCTACCGCTTTACCACCGCAGAGACAGCAGAGGACGCCCAGCGCTGACAGTCAAGCAAATGGGATAGGCCCTGGGGCCTATCCCATTCTGTCTATGCTTTTGGCGCTCACAGCCTGGTTTCCAGGGGAACGGACAGGGTGTAGTGATTGCTGGCCAGCTGGCGCAGCAGAGTAGGCAGAACCCGTGCGGCGGCCTCTCCCCCACTGAGGGTGAGGTAAGCGGCGCGGTGGCGGCTCCCCAGCCGGTTCAGAACCGTATTGGCGAAGGTCCCCGCCCCCACCGTTGGCCCAGGCTCCATAGCGAGGCTCTCCTCCCAGCACACCCAGCCCTCCGCCTCCAGGCCGGCCCGCCGGTCGGCGGGCACATAGGCCAGCGTCGTTCTGGTGTGGGCCGTCTCCTCCAGGGCCCGCTGGCCCTGCCTCAGCTGGCCGTCCACGTCCTCCCCCTCGGCCAGCACGCCCATGCTGTGGCCGGTGCCCAGGATGCGGCGGACCAGGTCCCCCTCCTCCTCAATCAGCCGGGGAGACAGGAAAAACAGGGCAGAGTACCGCCCGGCGTCCAAGACATTCAAAATGCTGGTCAGACCATCCGCGCTGCCGCACCGGAAGGCCAGATATACCGCCGTGTTCCCCCCGTCCGGCTCCTGGATGGGGTTCTGGCCGGGCGGCGCACTGCCCTGCCCGTCATCCGAACTGCCGGGGGTGGTGGTCGCCGCAGAGTTGAGGCTTTTGGTGTACTCCTTCAGACGAATATTAATCAGGTCCTGGGCCGCACTGATATAGAGGTCGTCGGACAGCACCGTGTCCGGGCTCTTAATGCGCACCAGGTAGCCCTGGGAAATATAGGGCAGCCTGATGTAACTGTAATCCAAATTAAAAATAGAGCACACCATGCTCACCGACACAAAGGGCCTGCCATTTTTCATGCTGGCCTGAGAGCTGTAAACCGCGCCGGTAATTTCGTCCCGGCAGGCGCCGGTGTTCAGGTCGAACACCAGCATCTGACGCAGGTCGAAGAGAGTCACGATTCCGTCGCTGCGGCTGTAGCTGGTGTACAGCCCCAGGTTCACCCCGCTGCCGTTCAGGTTGGCGTCGAAGACAGTATAGGGCACATAGAGCGTGCCTCCCGACCAGAAGGGCATATCCCCCGCCGTCATGGGGGGTACGTTGTCGTTCAGGCCGATAAAATACAGGCTGGCCGCCGAGGCCGGGATGGGGGCCGAGAGCCCCAGAAACAGCGCGGCCGCCAGTACATAGGACAGGAATCTGTGCTTGCGTCTCATAAAGCTCCCTCCTCCGCGATAGTTTTGGTTGCAGGATTCATTATAACATAGTATAATTAGAAGGGCAAGCACTGGCAAAATTTAAGATTCTTTTAATGTTTGCTAAACGGTCTTTCAAGCCGGCCGTGTTATGATAACAATGTAAAATAAGCATGGCCCAAAGAAAGGAGCCGTATGATATGGAGATTACACTGGAAATGGTAGAGCGCCTGAAGAATAAGGCGGACGTCAGCTACAAGCAGGCCAAGGAGGCGCTGGAGTACAGCGGGGGCAACCTGCTGGACGCGCTGATTTACCTGGAGGAAAAGGGGTCCATCCCCCGGGAAACCGGGGCCTACTACTCCACCAAAAGCGAGACGCCCCCTCCCCCGCCGGAGCCCCTGCCCGCTCAGCTGCCCGCCAAGACGAAAAAGCAGCGGGCGCCAAAGCCCCCCCGGCCCAAGGGGGGCGGGGTCAAGCGGTTTTTCAACGCCCTGCGCCGCTGGCTTATCGACAATGAGCTGGAGATTTGGCGCCGGGACCAGCCCATCACCGCCCTGCCGGTGCTGATTCTGGTGCTGCTGCTGTGCTGCGCCCCCTGGGTGACAATCCCGGTACTGCTGCTGGGCCTCTTTCTGGGCTTCCGATACCGCTTCTCCGGCCCGGACCTGGACCGGGATGAGATCAACAGCATGATCTCCACGGTGGCCGACACCGCCGCCGACCTGGGCCGCCAGGTGATGGATGAGCTGAAGCACGATTGGCACTCTGACGAGCAGAGCAGCGACAAAAAGTAGAGTCAGACCGGCGCCGGTCTGCAATATGAGGTGAATAATCATGTCAGAACGCATCCTGCTGGTGGAGGACGAGGAAAAGCTGGCCCGAATGGTGGAGATGGAGCTGAAATATGAGGGCTACCAGGTGGAGAAGGCCCTGGACGGCCGCAGGGGGCTGGAGCTGGCCCTGGGCGGCGGGTTTGACCTGGTGCTGTTGGATATTATGCTCCCCCAGCTCTCCGGGATGGAGGTGCTGCGCCGGCTCCGGCGGGAGAGCCAAATCCCGGTGATTATGTTAACCGCAAGGGACAGCGTGGTGGATAAGGTGTCCGGCCTGGACTCGGGCGCGGACGACTATATCACCAAGCCCTTCGCCATCGAGGAGCTGCTGGCCCGCATCCGGGCGGCGCTGCGGAAAAAAAGCGGAGCGGCCGGACCGGAGGTCCCCCTGGCGGTGGGGCCGCTGGTCATGGATGTGGAGAAGCACCAGGTGGCCGTCCGGGGCCAGAATGTTGAGCTGACCAAAAAAGAATTTGACCTGCTGCGCTGTCTGCTGGAGAATAAGGGACGGGTGCTCACCCGCGAGGCCCTGCTGGACGCGGTATGGGGCTTCGATTTTATGGGCGAAACCAATTCGGTAGACGTATATATCCGCTTTCTGCGCTCCAAGCTGGACGACGCCTTTGACCTCAAGCCGATCCACACCGTCCGGGGCGTCGGCTATGTCATTAAGGAGGATTAACCGGCCGGCCGGCTGTTTTGAAAAAGCATAAGGAGAGAGAGCTATGGTCATCATCTATCGTTCCAACACAGGCTTTACCCAGGAATACGCAGAGATGCTGGGCAAAGCGGAAAAGCTGAAGGTGTACAGCGCCCGTGAGGCGGCGGACAGCGTCCCCGCCGGGGAGCCGGTCTTTTTCATGGGCCCCCTGATGGCGGGCCACATCACCGGCATCGACAAGGCGGTAAAGCGCTACGCCGTCAAGGGCGTGTGCGGCGTCGGCATGTCGCCGCCCTCCCAGCAGACGCTGGACGCCCTGGCCAAGGCCAACTATGTCCCCGGCGCGCCCATTTTCTATCTCCAGGGCGGCTGGGCGCCGGACAGGGTGGGCTGGTTCAAGCGCCGGATGGTGAACATGGTTACCAAATCGACCCGCGAGGCTCTGCGGGGCAAGGGCCACCGCCGCACTCACGCGGAGGAGGCCCAATATCAGATGCTCCTGAAGGGAGGCAGCTTTGTCTCCTTTGACAATCTGCGCTCCATCCGCGTCTGGCTGAAGAGCCAGACGGAGTAGCGCTCACCCCCATTTTTAGAAAGGAGGGGGCGTCATGGCAAAAAAGAAAATTCACCGCTTTCAAAGCCCCCCGCCAGAGGACCCCATCGCCGCCGCCCGGGACTCCTCCCTGGCCTTCCGGCTGAATATCGGCTTTTGCCTGCGGCAGCTGGGCATCTTCCTGGTGATGGACCTGCTTCTGCTGGCGCTGGCCACCGCCGGAATGTTCATCTACGCGGAAAACCGCTGCGCCGACGTGGCCGCGCTGGTCATTGAGCGGGGCATCCCCACAGAGGACGCCATCCCCTGGATGGAGGCCAGCGACTACACCATCACCCCCCTGGACCGGGCGCCGCAGGGGCTCCCGGCGGCCTCCTCAGTGAGCTGGCTGCCTATCAGCCGCTGGGAAACCTGGGAGGGGCTGCGCATTTGGGACCTGAGCCGCTTTTACACCGTTGAGCTGCCCAACAACGGCCAGCCCTACGCCATCACGGTGAATACTGCGGGCATCTTTGTCGGCCTGTACTGGGCGGGAATGGCAATTCTCATCTGCCAGGGGCTCTTTCTGATCTCCGGCCTGTTCCGGGGCAAGCGGTCCATCCGCAAGGTGCTCCGGCCCATCCAGGACCTGGCCGCCACGGCGGCCCGGCTCAACTCCATGACCCACATGTCCAGGCGGGAGATCGAGAGCCTGGCCGGAGAGCTGGACAAGATCGATGCCGGCCACCTGGACAGCCGCATCGACCTGCCCCCCACCCAGAAGGAGCTGCGCTCCCTGGCACAGTCTATCAACGAGCTGATGGACCGGGTAAACCAGGCCTACAGCGCCCAGATGCGCTTTGTCTCCGACGCCAGCCACGAGCTGCGCACCCCCATCGCCGTCATCCAGG
>JAAWEX010000102.1 GCA_022794495.1 Lawsonibacter sp.
GAGAAGGCCACGACGGAGGGGGTGGTGCGGTTGCCCTCGGCGTTGGCGATGACCACGGCGTCGCCGCCCTCCATCACCGCCACGCAGCTATTTGTGGTTCCTAAGTCGATTCCAATAATTTTTCCCATGACGTTTTCCTCCTAAATATATGAAAGATTGGTGTTAACAAGATGAATTTAATGCAGGAGCATCGCTCCAACCGAGAATAAAGCGGACAGCCAGACCAGCAGTCCGGCGCTGAGCATCAGCGTGAATTTGACGTTTTTACAGGTAGTACACATGTTGGTCTGACCTCCTTCTCATCCTGTAGGGCGCGACGACCCGGCGCGCCGTATCTCAATGAATTGTGCCAACGGCGTGCCCAGTGGTCACGCCCTACACGCCCTAATTAGCTACCTGTACCATGGCAAAGCGGATGACCTTCTCACCCAGCATAAAGCCGGCCTGAAATACCTGGGCCACCACATTCTCGCCCAGATTTTCATCGTCAACGTGCATCACGGCGTTATGCAGGTTGGGGTCGAAGGGCTTTCCCTGGGCCTCAATCTCAGTGATCCCCAGCCTGGCGAAGACCTCCTTGAGCTGGTTCATGGTCATTTCGACGCCCTTTTTATATGCCTCGTCGGCGGTCTCCTGCTTCAGGGCCCGCTCCAGGTTGTCATAGACGGGGAGAAAGGCCTGGACCGTGTCCGCCTTTGCCTCGGACCACAGCCCCTCCTTTTCCTTGGCGGTGCGCTTGCGGTAATTGTCATACTCGGCGGCCAGGCGGAGAAACTGCTCCTTGGGCACCATCTGCTCCAGGACCGGGGCCTCAGTATCCTCGGGAGCGGCGGCCTCCGGCGCTTCGCCGGGGGGATCGGCCTGGGGCTCGGTCTCCGCCCCGGCGTCCTCCGCTGCCTCAGCCCGCTCCTCCAGGATCTCCTCGGCAGCGGGAGCCTCTTGGATGGGGTCCTTTTTTTCCTTTTTCTTGCTCACAATTTACGCTCCTTCACGTCTCGTTATTTTATGTTATTCCTCGGGCACTTCCGGGGGCGGCAGTTCTTTTCCAAACATTCGGGTGAGGCTGTCCGCGAAGTAGGACAGCCGGGCGGTCACCTTGGCGTAGTCCATCCGGGTGGGACCCACCACGCCGATGACCCCCCGCATATTGTCTCCGATGTCGTAGCTGGCCATAACCACGCTGGTGTCCTTCAGGGCGTCGTTCACATTTTCCGGGCCGATGAGGATATTCATGTTTTTGCCGGTATCCAGGGCGGCGGGCAGGCGTGGGCCGTCGCTCTCCTCGCTGAGGTAGGCCATCAGCGGTTTGGCCTTGTCCAGGCTGCGGTACTCGGGGTGCTCCAGCAGATGGGTGATGCCGGCGGTGCGGAATTTCTGCTGTCCCTGGTCGGCCAGCACCTCCATGGCGAACTCCACCACCATGGCGATGAGCTCGAAGGCCCCCGGCGCGGTGCGGGTCTCCATCCTGTCCAGCGCTTCCTCCATCTCCTCCCGGGACAGGCCCACAAAGGAGGAGTTGAGGACGGCGGAGAGCATCTGGAGCTGGGGGTCAGACAGGCCGTTGGGGATGTGGATCAGCTTGTTCTTTACCACGCTGTTGTCCGTCATAACCACAGCGATAAAGGCGTTCTCCTCCACCATCAGCAGGTCGAAGCGCTTCACGGTGAGCCGCTCCTTGGCGGCGGCCATGGTGAACACGGGGTAGTCGCTGATCTGAGAGAGCACCTTGCCCGCCCGGTCAATCACCCGGTCCAGCTCCTCCATCTTCAGGTTCAGCGCCTCGTTGATGCGCTGGGTCTCCTGAATGGTGAGCTGCTGGCGGTCCATCAGCTCGTTGACATAGAGCCGGTAGCCGGCGGCGGAGGGGATGCGCCCGGCGGAGGTGTGGGGCTGCTCCAGATAGCCCTGCTCGGTGAGGTCGGCCATCTCGTTGCGGATGGTGGCGGTGGACACGTCCAGCCCGGCCAGCTCGGCCACGGCCTTGGACCCCACCGGCTCGGCGGTGGCGATGTAGGCCTCTACAATCGCCCGCAGGATGCGTTTTTTTCGGTCCGACAGTGCCACGGCACTCACCGCCTTCCGTTCCTGTTGGTTTAGCACTCATATTCCCCGAGTGCTAAAGATAATGTACCACTCCCCCAGGAAATTGTCAATAGCCACTTTATGAATTTATTATAAACAAAAATCCCCCGGCCATTCCTGGCGGAATAACCGGGGCTGTGCTAATCCTGCGCCTCCAAAAATTACACTCTAATACAATGTCATGCAATATAATACAATATAATCGTTGACAGTTCAGCCTTCACGCTTCTATGATTAGGGTGAGGTGATTCCATGGGGACCGGAAAAAAGCCATACAGTACATTCTTAGATGGCGAAACTGCGGAAAAAATCAAAACCTATGCCAAAGAAGATTTCAGATCATTTTCCAGCATGGTCAAGTGGATATTGAAACAGTATATCAAAGAGCGGGAAAAAGAAAACTGACCGTCTGTCGAAGAGACAGGCGGTCAGCTTTTCAATTACGCTCGGGTCAGGTCCTTAATCCAGTTGTCGGTGGAGATACGCCGCACGCCGAAGCTGAATTTGATCATACTCTCCAGGGTGGTGGCCAAAAACACCCACAGAATGTCCGCCTGGAACACCATGCCCAGGAGGAACGCGGCGGGGATAGCCGCCAGCCACTGGGGCAGGGTGTCGATGAGGGTAGCGGCCTTCACGTCGCCTCCGCCCCGGAGCACGCCCACAATGACCACGCCGTTGAAATCCCGCAGGGGGCGGACAAGGGCCAGCACCGTCATCATCATCACGGCGATGGACCCCGCCTTGGCCGACATGCTGAACAGGGGGAAGATCCAGGCCGGGGCGATCAGGTGGGCGAAGACCAGCAGCAGCCCGGCCACGCCCAGTCCGCACAGGATGGCCAGCGTAGCCAGCGCCATGCCGATGGACCGCACCTTCTGAGGCCGTCCGGCCCCCACCTCCCGGCCGATAATCACGGCGGCGGTGGTAGACAGCCCGAAGGAGATCACCATACAGATTTTGTCTGCGTTGCCCGCCACGGTGTAAGCGGCCAGAATCTCGGTGCTGCCCGCCATATGGCCCATAATGGTGGGGAACACCGACGAGCCCAGGCCCCAGGTGGTCTCGTTAAACACCACCAGCCCGCCGTATTTTAAAAACCGGCGGACCATGTCCACCCCGGGCCGGAGGAGAAGCTGAAACCGGACCTGAAAGAAGCGGCTTTTCCCCATGTGGACCGCCACGATGGCGATTTCCAGCAGCCGGGCGATGAGGGTAGCCACCGCCGCCCCCCGCACCCCCAGGGCGGGGGCGCCCAGCTTGCCGAAGATGAACACCCAGTTGAGGAAGGTGTTGGCGGTCATGGAGGCCACCAGGATGTACATGCCCAGCTGCGGACGCTCCATGCTCCGGTAGGCCGCCACATACATCATGGTAAAGGCGTTGCACACATAGGACATCCCGGCAATGGAGCCGTACTGGGCGGCCAGCTCAATCACCTCCTGTTCGTTGCCGAACAGGCTGAGGAAGGTCTCCGGGCAGGCCAGCAGCACCCCGGCGAAGAGGGCGGACACACTGAGCACCACCCACATCGACACCCCCATCACCCGGTTGATGGACTCCATGTCCTGTCTGCCCCAATACTGGCTGATGAGAACGGAGGAGCCGCTCTGCACGCCGAAAATGAACATCTGGAGCACATACAGGGGAATATTGGCCAGCGTCACCGCCGCCATGGGGACCTCTCCCAGCATCCCCACCATAAAGGTGTCCGCCATGCCCAGGGTGCTGGTGATCAGATTTTGCAGCACAATGGGGGCGGCCAGCAGGGCCACCTGCTTATAAAATCCAGGCTTTTGCCTCATGTATGCAAACACAAAAACGCTCCTTATTATGAATGTATGTCTTTTCTGCCGGGGGCGGCCGTCATCCTACGACAGCGTGGGAAACAGCATTTTCCGAGCCTCCTTCAGCCCCTGGACCAGGGCGTCCACGTCTGCGGAGGCGGTGTCGTAAGAGAAGCTGACCCGCAATGCGCCGTCCAGCACCGGCTTGGGCAGCTTGAGGGCGGCGAAGACGTGGCTGGGCTTTCCCCGGTGGCAGGCGGAGCCGGAGGAGAGATATACCTCCCGGTCGCTCAGAAACCGGACAATCACCTCGCTCTTGTAGCCGGGCAGGGAGATGGGCAGAATGTGAGGCGCACCCTCGGGGACCAGAACCACCGCCTCCGGCACCGCGCGGGCCAGCGCCTCCACGGCATAGGCCCGCAGGGCGGACATATGGGCGGCGTCCTCCCGAAAGGACGCGGCGCCCAGACGGGCGGCGGCGGCGAAGGCGGCAATCTGTCCGGTGGCCTCGGTGCCGGAGCGGAAGCCGCCCTCCTGCCCTCCGCCCCGGATGAGGGGGGGCAGCTTCAGTCCCTTCCTGACATACAGCGCCCCCACCCCCTTGGGGGCGTGAATCTTGTGTCCGCTCACCGACAGCAGGTCCACCCCCAGCTCCGCGGGGGTGAAGGGCGTCTTTAAAAAGCCCTGGACGGCGTCGCAGTGGAGCAGGGCGGGACAGCCCGTCCTTTTAATGGCCTGGGCGGTCTCCTTCACGGGGAGGAGGGCGCCCAGCTCGTTGTTCACCAGCATCATCGACACCAGGGCGGTATCCGGCCGGAGGGCGGCCTCTGCCTGCGCGGGGTGGATCCTCCCCTGACCGTCGGGCTGGAGCCAGGTCACCTCATACCCCTGGCGCTCCAGCGCCTTGACCGGCTCCAGCACGGCGGCGTGCTCCACCGCGGTGGTGACAATGTGCTTTCCCGCCCTGCGGTTCAGCTCCAGCGCCCCGGAGACGGCCCAGTTGTCGCTCTCAGAGCCGCAGGAGGTGAAAAAGACCTCCTCCGGCCGGCAGCCCAACGCCTTGGCCAGGTCCTCTCTCCAGCCCTTCATCCGGCCGGCCGCCTGCTTTCCCAGGGCGTACTGGGAGGAGGGGTTGCCCCACCCCTGCGTCATGGCCTCCAGCGCCGCCTGGGCGGCCTCGGGCCGCACCGGCGTGGTGGCGGCGTTATCCAAGTAGTGAAGCATCTCCTCCGCCTCCCAAAACAGAAATCAGTAACGGCTATTCTATGCTGTTCCCGCAGGAAAGTCAATAGGGATTTCCGCTTGCAAAGCCCGCCTGTTTTGTATATAATGGAAGACAACGACCGACAAAGGAGTGGTGCCGCTGTGGCACAGAACATCTGCTACATCGTGGGGGCCATGTCCCTCACCCCAGACCTGCGTCCCTATCCCGTGCAGGGGGACTACGTCATCGCCGCCGACCGGGGATTCGACTCCCTGATGGCCTACGGCGTCACCCCCAACCTGGCGGTGGGGGACTTCGACTCCCTGGGCCACCGGCCCAGCCACCCCAATGTCATCCAGCTCCCCGCCGAGAAGGACGACACCGACATGGTCTACGCCATCCGCAAGGGGCTGGCGCTGGGCTACCGCCGCTTTGTCCTGCTGGGGGGCGTGGGCGGACGGCTGGAGCACACCCTGGGCAATCTCCAGCTGCTGGACTGGCTGGCCCTCCACGGGGCCCAGGGCTTTCTTGCCGGGGAGAAGACGGCGGCCACCTGCCTCCGGGACGGGAAGTCTATCTCCTTCCCCCCGTCCATGACCGGCTACCTCTCCGTCCTCTGCAACAGCGGCACGGCGGAGGGCGTCACCCTCTCCGGCCTGAAATACCCCCTGGAGGACTACACGCTCACCGGCAGCTTCCCCCTGGGGGTGAGCAACCAGTTTTTGGGGGTCGAGGCCGCCGTCTCGGTGGAGAAGGGCAGCCTGCTCCTCATCTGGGAGGATAAGGGCGGGTTTTACGCCAAGCTGCCCAGATTGTGGGTTGTGTAACCGGCGGTCTGCGCCAGCTGCAGATAAACGAGGCGAAGGGAGCTTGAAAGCAATGATAAGCCTTAGCAGGCTTGAAGAGATCAACGATTTGCGTACCGTGTGGCCCCATGAGGCGCTGGACTTTACCCCATGGCTTTCCCAGGACGACAATATCACGCTGCTCTCCGACGCGGTGGGGATTGATATCACCGTGGATGAGACCGAAGCCGCCGTTGGAGATTTCAGCGTGGACATTTTCGCCTCTGAAACAGGTACGGGCCGCAGAATCATCATTGAAAATCAGTTGGAGGACACCAATCACGACCACCTGGGGAAATTGATTACCTACGCCTCGGGAAAATCCGCAGACGTCATCATATGGATTGTAAAGCGCGCCCGCGAGGAGCATAAGGCGGCGATCGAATGGCTGAATAATCACACAGACGAGGGGATCGGTTTTTTCCTGTGCGAAATAAAGCTGTACCGCATCGGCGCCTCTGACCCGGCCGTAAAATTTGTGGTGATTGAGCGGCCAAACGACTGGGCAAAGGAGCTGAAAAAGAAAGAGCCCCCAAATGAAACACAGGAGAAAAGACATAACTATTGGGTGGCTTTTCAAGACTATGCCTTTCAAAACGCCACGTTCGCCAAGGAGTTTAAACGGAGAAAGCCCTCAACACACCACTGGATGAATTACTCAATCGGTTCTTCCAAGTGTTATATTTCTGTTTCCCAGGTCAGAAACAAAGGGAAAATAAATATCGCACTTTGCATTCCAGACAATAAACAGCTCTATCAAGCGCTACTTGAACAAAAAGATGTCATTGAAGAAACTGCCGGAATCCCGCTCTCCTGGTATGAGCTGCCGGAAAAGAAAACGAGTAAAAGCATGATCGAACGGACTGTTGAATTTGAAAACTGCGACAAATGGAACGAGCAATTTAATTGGATCGCAGAAAACATGGTTAAAATGAAAAGGGCCTTTGCAAAATATATTTGATTTGCACGCCGGACCCGATCTTTCCCTTGCTTTTTGGAACATCCTGTGGTATAGTTATCTGACCTTTTCAGAAAGGGGGCGTCCGCCGTGGCCGAGGCCGTGAAGATTGTGGCCAAGAACAGCAAGGCCTATCACGACTACTTCATCGAAGAGAAATACGAAACCGGCATCGAGCTGGCGGGCACCGAGGTGAAGTCCATCCGGCTGGGCAACGTGAACCTGAAGGACTCCTTCTGCCTGGTGAAGGACGGGGAAATCTCCGTCCTCGGGATGCACATCAGCCCCTATGAAAAGGGCAACATCTTCAACAAGGACCCCCGACGCACCCGCCGGCTGCTGATGCACAAGCGGGAGATCATGCGGCTGTTCGCCAAGATCAAGCAGGACGGCTACTCCCTCATCCCTCTGTCCCTCTATTTCAAGGGCCCCCGCGTCAAGCTGGAGATCGGCCTGGCCAAGGGCAAGAAGCTCTACGACAAGCGGGAGTCCGCCGCCCGGCGGGACGCCAAGCGGGAGATGGACCGGGCGATGAA
>JAAWEX010000103.1 GCA_022794495.1 Lawsonibacter sp.
ATGTCCCGCACCTTGGACTCGGTGGCCCGCATGTGCCGGCGGATGGAGGCCAGCTCCGGACTGGCGGAGTCGGCCAGCTCATCCTCCCCCACGATGGAGTTGGTGATGGTGTCCTCTAAAAATCGATTGGTGGTGAGGGCGCGGAACAGGTGGGAGATAGGGGTTTTCTCCTCCCCCGCCCCGTAGTCCGAGGCGGTGCGGGCCGCCCGCAGAACGGCGGCGATCTCCAGCAGCTCCCTGGTATTCAGGCTGCCCCCCATGTCCGCCCGCTGGAGGCTGGCCGCCACCGGCTTGATGCCCGCAAAGCCGGGGGTGCCCCGGAGGACCAGCAGCTTTACCGCCGCCGAGGTCTCCTCCTGGGCACGTTTTACGT
Source organism: Lawsonibacter sp. (assembly GCA_022794495.1). Classification (GTDB taxonomy): domain Bacteria; phylum Bacillota; class Clostridia; order Oscillospirales; family Oscillospiraceae; genus Lawsonibacter. The sequence continues at coordinate 374 of JAAWEX010000103.1, forward strand.
CGTCTATATCGTCCATGGGACGCAGCGCCCGGGCACGCTCCCGGCCCTCGTCGGTAACGGCGCACCCGGACAGCAGCTCCAGCACCCGGGGCAGCTCCAGGGTGGCCATGGATTTTTCAAATAAGTCGCTCATAGGCTTTCTCCTAGCTTAAAAGTTTTGTCAGATCCTCTATGGAGACATCCATCCTGGCGGATACCTCCTCCATCGTCATACCGGCGGACAGAAAACGCTCAACCACCATCTTCATGTTCTCGCCCACCTCAATGATGTGGCCGTCCGGATCATAAAACCGGACCACACGCTGTCCCCAGCTGTGCTCGATGACCTCTCCCAGGTACTCGATACCGGGGTACTGCCCCAGCTTCTCCAAGAAGCCGTCAAAGTCCCGTATCTCAAAGGCCAGCTCCATGTTGTGGGACCGCTTCAACACCGTTTCCTTGGGGACAGACACCAGCCAGTCAAACTCCTGCTGGAGGGACAGGCCGCAGGTGAAAGAGATGTTGATTCCGTAGTCCTGATACAGCTCCAGACCGAACAGGTCCTCATAGAACCTTCTGGAGACGCTGATGTCCGACACAGAAATCACAGTGCTTGTGTACTTCACAGGTTTTTCTTTCATCTGTCTTAATCCTCCGCCTTCCACTCCTCTTTCAGCGGCCGGAACCGCTCCGGCACCTCCTCGGGGCACAGGGAATCGTGGACGGCGCAGGTGCCCGCCGCCTGGGCGGTCTGGTAGTACCACTGCTTGTAGTCCAGCATGAGCAGGGTGTCCTCCAGCTGCTTCTGCTGGTCCAGCACCGACTGGCGCTGCTTTTCAATCAGGGCCAGCCGCTGGCCGATGGTGGCGTCCCCCTGGCGGGACCAGTCCATAAAGGATTTGATCTCCTTCAGGGGCATCCCCGCCTTTTTCAGACAGCCCAGCATCCGCAGCCACTCCATATCCTCGTCCTTGAACATGCGGATGCCCCCGCTGGACCGCTCGACAAAGGGGAGCAGGCCCTCCTTGTCGTAGTAGCGCAGGGTGGACGGGGCCACATTCAGCTTCTGGGCCATCTCTCCAATGGTGTAAAACATAAAATCTCCCCCAAAAGGCTTGACTTAAAGTTTGCTTTAAGTTGTATAATCATCTCATACTACAGGTCTATTATAGCGTCTGCCCTCTAATTCGTCAATGAAAGGATGACAAGCTGATGATTTACAAGCAATTTGAGGACCTGAAGCTCTCCGCCCTGGGCTTCGGCTGCATGCGTCTGCCCACTGTGGACGGAAATGAGGCCAACATCAACGAGGAGGAGGCCGCTAAGCTCATTGCCCGGGCCATGGAGGCGGGGGTCAACTACTACGACACCGCCTGGGGCTACCATGGGGGGAATTCCGAGACCGTTATGGGCAGGATTTTAAAGCAGTACCCCCGGGACAGCTTCTATCTGGCCACTAAATTTCCTGGCTACGACCTGGCTAACATGGACAAGGTGGAGGAAATTTTCGACAAACAGCTGGAAAAGTGCCAGGTGGACTACTTCGACTTCTACCTCTTCCACAACGTCTGTGAGATGAACATCGACGCCTACTTAGACCCCAAAAACCACATCTATGAGTCCCTCATGGCCCGGAAAAAAGCGGGGCAGATCAGACACCTGGGCTTCTCCGCCCACGGCAATCTGGACACCATGAAGCGGTTTTTAGAGGCCTACGGCAAGGACATGGAGTTCTGTCAGATTCAGCTCAACTGGCTGGATTGGGACTTCCAAGACGCCCGGTCCAAGATGGAGCTGCTGGACTTCTGCTGGGACATCCCGGTCTGGGTCATGGAGCCTCTGCGGGGCGGCAGGCTGGCCAGGCTGTCCGACGAGCACACCGCCCAGCTGAAAGAGCTGCGGCCCGACGAGGGCGTGCCCGCCTGGGCCTTCCGGTTTATCCAGTCTTTCCCCTCTGTCACCGTCACCCTGTCTGGCATGTCCACCATGGAGCAGGTGGAGGACAACCTGCGCACATTCTCCGAGGAAAAGCCCCTGTCCCCCCAGGAGCTCCAGACCCTGCTGGCCATCGCTGACAGCATGACCGGACGGACCAGCGTGCCCTGCACCGCCTGCCGCTACTGCACCACCCACTGTCCTCAGGGGCTGGACATTCCCATGCTGCTGGAGCTGTACAACGAGCACTCCTTCACCGGCGGCGGCTTTATGGCCCCCATGCGGGTCAGCCAGCTGCCCGACGGGGAAAAGCCCTCCGCCTGCGTGGGCTGCCGCAGCTGCGAGGCGGTATGTCCCCAGCAGATCAAGATTTCTGAGGCTCTGGCCGACTTCTCCGCCAAGCTGGGCCTGAAATAGCAGAAAAGCGCCCGCCGTTCCGGCGGGCGTACCTTATCTCTCCTGAGCCGCGAAAATATACCGCAGGATGCGCTCCTCATTGGCCGCTTCCAGTTCCGGAAACCGGCAGCCATACTCAAAATAGCCGTGGCGGCGCTCCAGAATGCGCAGCATCTGACAGCGCAGCGCCAAAAGCTCTCCCTCCGGCGTCAGCCGCACCCGCAAAAGGAACTTATCCCCCACATCGTAGCGCTTCTCCAGTCCCAGGCAGACGCCGCCCACGCTGATATTCAGCAGCCGGCAGGGCTCCTCCGCCCCGCCCGGCCGGCCCAGCGGGCTGATGACACCCTCCCTGTCTGTGACCGCCCGAAGATGAATACGGTCATCGTTTCGTTTCACCAGGGTCAGGTGCTCCACCAGCCACACCCCTCCGGCTCCCAGCCGGACGGTCCCCCGGAGGAACACCGCTCTGTTCTCTCTGCTGCTGTAACCCCGCAGCGTCACCGGGACCGGGTCCTCTGAGCTGGCCATCAAAACGGCCTCCGTGTTCAGCTTCAGCTGTGCCCGGTCGCCCCGCAGGCCCGCCAGCCGGGCCACCAGAAACATTCGGCCGTCGGTGCTGGTCACCTCTACCCGCATCCCGGAATAGACCTCCAGGTCCATCCTTCTGGCCCGCTCCGCAGCGGCCTCCTCCTCTGTCTGCTTCGCCGTCTTTCCGAACAGGTTAAACAGTCCCATCCCGCTCCCGCCTTTATTCTTTTTCTCTCAGCTGCTCCATCTTTTTGTTGGCCCAAACCACCTGGTTTCTGCCAAAGCGCTTGGCGTCGTAAAGCATCATATCTGCAATCTTCAAAAAAGTGGCGTAATCGTCGCCGATCTCCGGAATCAAGGTGACGCCGCCCACGCTGACCGTGACCCATTGGCTCACCGCTTCCGCATGGGGGATATGCAGCTCCTCCACCTCCCGGCGGATCATCTTCAAATAGTCAAAGATGTCGTCGGTGTCGCCCCCCATAATGATAGCCACAAACTCCTCCCCGCCATACCGCGCGAAAAAGTCGGTGCTGCGGCGCAGATGGGACTCCATAATCTTCGCTACCGAACAAATTACCTTATCCCCCGCAGGGTGGTCGAAGGTGTCGTTATATACCTTAAACTTATCTATGTCAATCATACACAGGGAGATCGGCACCTTCAGGCGAATCGCATCCTGCCATTTGCTGGCATAGCAGCAGTTGTAGCTGCGCCGGTTGGGCACGCCGGTCATCGGGTCCACCATAGCCTGCCGCTCAATTTGCCTGCGGTAGTGGTAGAGCTTGATATGGGTATTGACCCGCGCCTTGACAATGGGGGCATGATAGGGCTTTGCGATATAGTCCACAGCCCCCAAGGTAAGGCCCTGCTCCTCATGCTCCACATCGTTCAGGCTGGTAATCAGGATTACCGGCGTGCGTCTGGTGACTACCTCCTCTTGCAGCTTTTTTAACAGGTCAAAGCCGTCCATCCCCGGCATAACCACATCCAGGAGTATCAGGGAAAAGTCCCCTTCACGGGCGTAGTTCAGCCCCTCCTCCGCCGTGTGCGCCTGCGTAACGGCATAGTCCCCCTCCAAAATAGCATTAAGCATATTTGTCTGCATTTTACTGTCGTCTATAACCAGAATTTTGTCCATCTCTGCTGCTCCTTACCATGATCGTATCTATATCGGCAGGCCCCGCTCCAGCCTTTACAGCAAGGCCAGACAGGGAAAGAATATCCATTCTTATTATATCAGCAATTAGCCAAAAATGGAAGTACAATTTTAATAGAACCGCACTAATTTGAGAAAAAGAAAAAACTTTTAAATACCCGTTGACAAACAGTTTTATTTCTGGTAAGATATTGCTTGCGCTGGACGGGACATCCTGTTACAGGCGCTGAATATGGGGGTATAGCTCAGCTGGGAGAGCGCTTGAATGGCATTCAAGAGGTCAGCGGTTCGATCCCGCTTATCTCCACCACCTTACAACTGAATATTGCCGTGGGGGTATAGCTCAGCTGGGAGAGCGCTTGAATGGCATTCAAGAGGTCAGCGGTTCGATCCCGCTTATCTCCACCACGAATAGGGACTCGCATAGTTTAAGGCTATGTGAGTCCCTATTTTTTCATCACATGAAATGACGAAAAGGACCCCTCAGCAAAGGCCACATTGCAGTATTTTTATATGCAGTGTGGTTTTTATTTTTCATTGCATCATAGTTAATCGGCTTTTTTGACAATGCCAACAGAGCTTGGCAGACAAATTTCGATGGTTCGTATATCCTTTATATTGGAGGTGAAACAAATGTCGAAATCCAGAAGCGCCTACAGAAAGTTCCCCAATGTGAGCAAATTCCTGGAAGAAAAAATAGTCCGCAGGAGAAAGGAGATGAAAATTTCCCAAACCGTTCTGGCGGCAAGGGCCGGGCTCACACGAAACTGCATCCAGCAGATGGAGTGCCACGAGCATCTGCCCCTGCCATCCACCATGTTCCGGCTGATTAAAGTGCTGGAGTTCAGCGAGGAAGAGATCAACCAATTTTGGATAGAGCTTGAGGAGGCCTACAGCAAGGACACAGCGTTTCAAGAGGCCTCGTCTAAGACGCCCGAGGTGGTCTGATGGACAAGGATATCCCTCCAATTTCTATTTATGAATTACTCTTCCGCCTGGGTGTAACCGCGAACTACACAGGCTTTTTCTATACCGCATATGCTGTGGAGCTATGCGTGGAGCAGCCGGACAGGCTTCTGTTAGTGACCAAGTGGCTATACCCGGAGGTCGCCAAACAGTATAACACCAACTGGAAGGCGGTAGAGCGAAATATTCGGACGGCCGCCAACATCATCTGGCAGAGGAATCCCGCCCTGCTGGAGAACTTTGCCCGCGGCCCGCTGCTGCGCAAGCCGCCAAATGCACAGATGCTGGCCATATTGACCTCCGCGGTGGGAATTAGACCGGTCAGACCAGATAAAAAACCGGAAAGCAGTCCATAGGTCAAACAGTATCCAGCCTCGGGCTGAGTCCAAACCTTTTCATCAATTTTGGGGAACTGAAAAGTAGGCAACACAAAAGGGCCTGGGCAGCTGCAAGCTGCTCAGGCCCTCAACCTAGGCTCTGCCGTCTCTTCAATTCGGGCTGATGGTGTAGTTGGGCGCCTCTTTTGTAATGTAGATGTCATGGGGGTGGGATTCCTTCAGGCCGGCGGCGGTAATCTGCATAAACTGCGCCTTGGCCTGAAGCTCAGGGACGCTGTGGCAGCCGGTATAGCCCATGCCGGCCCGCAGGCCGCCCATCAGCTGGTAGATGGTCTCGCCCACCGCTCCCTTGTAGGGGACGCGGCCCTCCACGCCCTCGGGGACCAGCTTTTTGTTGGACTCCTGGAAGTAACGGTCCTTGGAGCCCTTGTTCATGGCGGCCAGGGAGCCCATGCCCCGGTAGACCTTGAACTGGCGGCCCTGGAAAATCTCGGTGTCGCCGGGGGACTCCTCGCAGCCGGCCAGCAGGGAGCCCAGCATGACCACATCGCCGCCAGCGGCGATGGCCTTGGCGATGTCGCCGGAGAACTTCACGCCGCCGTCAGCGATGATGGGGATGTCGTACTCAGCGGCCACACGGGCGGCGTCGTAGATGGCGGTAATCTGCGGCACGCCGATACCGGCAACCACCCGGGTGGTACAGATGGAACCCGGGCCGATTCCGATTTTCACGCAGTCCGCCCCGGCCTCGATGAGGGCGCGGCAGCCGTCGGCGGTGGCCACGTTGCCCGCGATGAGCTGTACATCGGGGTACAGGGCCTTTACCCGCTTGACAGTCTCCAGCACATTCTGGGTGTGGCCGTGGGCGGAATCCAAGGCCAGCACGTCGGCTCCCGCCTCGGTGAGGGCGGCCACACGGTCCAGCACGTCGGCGGTGGCGCCGATGGCGGCGCCCACCAGCAGGCGTCCCTTGTCGTCTCGGGCGGAGTTGGGGTAGACCTCCGCCTTCTCAATGTCCTTAATGGTAATCAGGCCCTTGAGCCGGAATTCCTCGTCCACAATGGGCAGCTTCTCGATCTTGTGCTGGCGGAGAATCTCCTTGGCCTGGGCCAGGGTAGTGCCCTCGGGGGCGGTAACCAGGTTCTCCTTGGTCATCACGTGGTCGATGAGGACAGTCATGTCCGTCTCAAACTTCATGTCCCGGTTGGTGATGATGCCGATCAGCTTGCCGTTGTCGCAGATGGGCACACCGGAGATGCGGAACTTGGCCATCAGCTCGTCCGCCTCAGCCAGGGTGTGGCCCGGGGCCAGCCAGAAGGGGTTGGTGATAACGCCGTTCTCCGAACGCTTTACCATGTCCACCTGCTCGGCCTGCTGGCTGATGGACATATTTTTATGGATGATGCCGATGCCCCCCTCCCGGGCGATGGCGATGGCCATGCGGTACTCCGTGACAGTGTCCATGGCGGCGCTCATGAGGGGGATGTTGAGATGTATTTTTTTGGTCAGCCGGGTTTTCAGGTCGATGTCGGCGGGCAGCACGTCGCTGGCCGCGGGGATGAGCAGTACGTCGTCAAAGGTGAGACCCTGCTTCACAAACTTCTGGGCGGCGTCTTGATTCACCATAGTTCCACGTCTCCTTTTCGATATTTTATCTATTGTACCTTGTGCGTTTGGCCTTGTCAAGACGGGAGTTTGCGTAAGAAGAATCCCCCCGCCGCTTCGCG
>JAAWEX010000104.1 GCA_022794495.1 Lawsonibacter sp.
CACCTCGTGGTCGATGGACTTGCCCAGATCGTGGAGCAGGCCGGCCCGCTTGGCCTCGGTGACGTTGGCGCCGATCTCGGCGGCCAGCAGCCCGGCCACATGGGACACCTCGATGGAGTGGTTGAGCACGTTCTGGCCGTAGCTGGTGCGGTAGCGCATCCGGCCCAGCAGCTTGACCAGCTCCGGATGCAGGCCGTGGACGTTGGTCTCGAAGATGGCCCGCTCGCCCTCTGACTTGATGACCATGTCCACCTCTCGCTTGGCCTTCTCCACCATCTCCTCGATGCGGGCGGGGTGGATGCGGCCGTCCAGAATCAGCTTCTCCAGGGCCAGCCGGGCGATCTCCCGGCGGACGGGGTCAAAACAGGAGACGGTGATGGCCTCGGGGGTGTCGTCGATAATCAGGTCCACCCCGGTGAGGGTCTCCAGGGTGCGGATATTCCGGCCCTCACGGCCGATAATGCGGCCCTTCATGTCGTCGTTGGGCAGGGGGACCACCGACACGGTGGCCTCAGACACATGGTCGGCGGCACAGCGCTGGATAGCCAGGGAGATGATCTCCCTGGCGCGGGTCTCAGCCTCGTCCTTGAACCGGGCCTCGATCTCCTTAATCTTCATGGCCGACTCGTGGATGACGTCCTCCTCAAGCTGCTTGAGCAGGTAGTTTTTGGCCTCCTCGGCGGTATAGCCGGAGATACGCTCCAGTTCGTCCACCTGCTTCTGCTTCAGGGCCTCGGCCTCGGCCTGGGTGGCGTCCAGCTTGGCCAGCCTGGCGGAAAGCTGTTCTTCTTTTTTCTCGATGTTCTCGGTTTTGCGGTCTAGATTCTCTTCCTTCTGCTGAAGGCGGTTCTCCTGGCGCTGGAGCTCGGAGCGGCGGTCCTTGACCTCCTTCTCGTGCTCGTTTTTGGCCTTGAGGATCTCCTCCTTGGCCTCTACCAGGGCCTCGCGCTTTTTGCTCTCGGCGCTCTTATAGGCCTCGTTGACAATACGGGTGGCCTCGTCCTCGGCGGATTTGATTTCCCGCTCGGCGGTAGCCTTGCGGCGGTTCCAGCCGAAGACCGCGCCGCCCAGAGCGCCCACAATCAGCGCGACGACCATGCCGATGACTGCTAAAATTGGGTCCATTGGGTCTTGTTACACCTCCAAAAATTTTCGTGTCCGCGGCGGACCGCCACGGAGCCTGGCCGGGTTGGGCCGGCGCAGGCGTTCAGTAAAAGGCCGCAAGGGGCCAGACAGGCGGGCTGCCTGCCTCCCCTGCGGCAACTGAAAAACATCCCCACAGGTTTTTCAATATTTGTCCATAAAACATTGTAAAGGCAAATATCTTTTCTGTCAAGATTTATTCATATTTGAAATGGAGGGTTTTTTGAAAAAATTTACCAAAAGCATAAAAAAGCGGGGGGACACCCCCGCTTTACCACAGCTCCCCCACCTCGGCCCCAGTGTAATACCAGGTGAGGATATCCTGAAAGGAGCTGCCGCCTTTTGCCATGGCGTTGGCCCCGTACTGGCTCATGCCCACCCCGTGGCCGTAGCCGGTGACGTCGAAGGTGAATCGCTCCCCGTCCCAGGCCACGGTGAAGCAGGCAGACCGCAGGGAGAACAGCGCGCGCACCTGCTTTCCCGTTAGGGTGACGCCCCCCAGAGGGACAGAGATGACCCCGCCCCCCTCGTTCCGGCTGGCCTGTCCGAACCAGCTGGCCGGATCACCGGACAGGTCGGCCCCCGGATAGGCCTCCAGGGTGAGGGCCTTCACCTCCTCGGCGGAGAGGGTAATCTGGGTGCGGTAGTTGGGCACCTCCTCCCCCTCGGGGCTGTCCACGCTTTTCAGATAGGCCACCGGATTGCCCCAGACCTCCACCGCGTCCACCGTCCTGCCGGCGGCGGAGGAGAAGAACAGGGCCTGGATGGGCTTGCCCTCATATAAAATCCCCAAGCCGTCGGTCTGGGCCACCGCCCGGTCGATTTTCTCTCCATATTCCTGGGCATTCAGGCCCCAGCGGGCCTCGGCGGCGGAGCGGGCAATATAGGCCTGACAGCAGGTGCTGTCGCCGCAGATGTCGGCCTCCGGGTGCTTGGCGCTGTTCTGCAGAACGGCGGTGTAGGTCCGGGCGGCGCAGGCCTGGGCCTTTAAGGCCTCTTCCTCGAAGGTGGCGGGCATCTCCGCCGCCACCACCCCCCACAGGTAGTCCGCCATGGTCAGCTCCACAACAGGGCCCTCCTTGGTCTGGAGGCGCACCGTCCGGCCCTTGTCCCGGGCCCCGGTCTGCACCGAGGGCTCGGCGGAGGGGGCCAGCTCCCCGTTGGGCTGCTGAACCACCTCCTCCCGCCGGTAGGCCGGCTCCCCCCGGACCACCAGGGCCGGGAGTATAAACAGCGCCGCCGCCAAAAGCAGCGCCGCGCTGACAATCTGCCGCGCCCCGCCGCCCGCGTGACCGTCCTCTCTGACCATATTACCGCCTCCTTACCCTAACAGGATATGGGACAGGCATGGGAAATATGTGTGGTTGAAAAACGTCCTGCGGCAAGGCCACAGGACATCCTTCTATTTTTGTGTTGCTCTGGGATAGGGCTTGGGGTGGTCTGTCAAACCGGCCAGATAATCCATGCTGGTATCCAGCGCCAGAGCAATTCGTTTGCACTGCCCGAAGGATAGATTTCGTTTTCCACTCTCAATTTTAGAGTAGTCACTTTGATCAATGCCTGTCAGCATCTGAACTTGAAGCTGTGTCAGCCCCTTGGCCTTTCGCAGCTCACTTAATCGGCTCATACTATCACCCTGCTTAGTATGGCAAATTGACCTATTGATTTTAGGGTGAAATTGACCTATAATAAGGGCGGAGGTGTATTATTATGTATTTAGAGGAAGATTCCTCAATAGAGGAAAGGCTCTACGCGCAGGAGCTTGGTTGGAAAGTTTTGGATTATATAAAAAAATGTAATCTTTATGAACTGCCTGCGCAGGTGGACAGTGACGCGCTTACTGTCATAGAAGAAATCAAGGCTGTTTTGGACGATTTGACCTTGGATGACCCTACCTGCATTTTACGCATCGACATGATTGTAAAAATATTTTATTACAACAACCTGAAAACAGAACGCCATTGGGAGTTGGAATAAACTTCTCTAAAAAAAGGTAGCGCCCCCGGCCTTGAGGCCGGGGGCGTCTTGGGTTATCTCAGGTAATTCAGGGGGTTGACAGCGGTGCCGCGGACGCGGACCTCGAAGTGGCAGTGGACGCCGGTGGACCGGCCGGTGCTGCCCGCCTTGGCGATCACCTGGCCCTGGTAGACCTTCTGTCCCACTGAGACCACAATACTGGAGTTGTGGGCGTAATAGGTCTCGGTGCCGTTATCGTGGCGGATGACCACCAGCTTGCCGTAGCCGCTACTGTTGCCCGCCTTGGTAACGGTGCCGCCGTCGGCGGCCATGACGTTCTCGCCATAGGAGGCGTGGAGGTCGATGCCGGAGTGGAAGCTGTAGCTGCCGAAGATGTTCCGGCCGCCGAAGTAGGAGTTGATGCGGTGGCTGCGGACCGGCCAGGTGTAGGTGCCCTTGGAGGCGGTCTTGGGCCGCTCCTTGGTGCCCACAGCCTTGACGGTGACAGTGGGCTCCCGCAGGGTTTCTGAGCCGGTGACATTGCGCTCCCGCTCATAGCCGTTGACATAGACCACGTCGGCGGAGATCAGGGCCTCGCCCTCCTGCCCCTGGGTGACAACCTTGGAGTCGCCCTTATACATGGAGTCGTCCTTGACCTCCTCCACGGGACAGGGGATAGGCTCGGTGTAGGTCACCTGCTCGGTGGTGCGGACGGACAGAGTGGGGATAATCTCCTTTACGTTGAGCACGTCACCCACCATCAGCCGGTTCAGGCTGGCGTCCGGGTTGAGGGCCATCAGGTCGCTGAGGGACATGTCGTTGCGGTAGGCAATGCCGTTGTAGGTGTCGCCCTTGACCACAGTGTAGGTGGTCTCGCCGGTGGTGTTGGCCATCAGGGCTTCCTCCACCTGGTCCACTGTCATCAGATCGTCTACGGCATAGGCGGTGGTAACCGTCAGGTTTTCCACAAAGTCGGCGGAGGTGGTGTCCTCAGTGACATACTGGGACTTGATGGCGTCCAGCATGGTGTTCAGGGCCGCCTGATCCTTCACCGTGCCGATCACCCGGCCGTCCACCGCCACCTCATAGACCCGCAGCTGGTCGCTGATCTCGCTGAGCTGGCTGTAAAAGAAGTTGCTGATCTCCTGGGGCTCGCTCAGATCGCTTTTTAAGGTGAGGGTAAAGTTATAGTCGATGTTGTCCTCCACCTGGTACTGGTAGCCCAGCAGCTGGCTGCCCCGGGCCTCTACCGTGTGGATGGCCTGGTCCACCACGCTCTGGTCCGCCACCACCCCCACCTCCTGGCCGTCGACGATGACGGCGTAGCTGGTGGAGTACAGGGTGGTCAGGGTCAGGGCGGCGCCAAGGGCCCCGGCCATCAGCAGGAAGGAGATGGGACCCACCGCCAGCGTGCCGGCGGCGGCGCCGTGAAAGAGATGGGTCCAGCGGCGGACGTGGATGCGTCCCCACTCGGCGCAGGCGCGGAAATACAGCGCCAGCTCCTTGGGCCAGTTCCGGCCGGCGGGCTTTTCCGCCGCCGGGGCCTCCTCAGCTTTCGCGGGCCGCTCCACCGCTTTGGGCGCCTTGGCCCGCGGGGGCTGCTCCGCGGCCCGCACCGAGTCGGCCTTGGGCTGCTGCCGCTCCGCCTTCGATTTTAAAATGGGCAGCCGTTCGGTCTGGTCCTGTCCAATAATAGGAAGGCGGGCCGTCCAGCTCTGGTTATGGGATTGTTCCATTGAAGTCACCTCGCGCAGGAAAAATGACAATTCTGAAATAAGAGTTACAAAATGGTAACAACAATATACACGTTTTCTCTTTTCCCGTCAACCCCTTTTTTCCTCAGAAAGCAAAAAAAATTCCAGAAAAATGCACAAAAAAAGAATGCCGCTGGAAGTACAACGGCATTCTTTTGTGAAATGGTATCAGATTCGTCAAAAACCGCAAGATATTGTGGGGAGAGAAATTTCAGTCTAAAACAAAATCCGAAGGGCAAAAACCAGGGTTACAAACACCACCGCCAGACTGGCGCAGGCGTCCAGCATCCAGGCCCGCCGCTCCCAACCGGCCCGGCGGCGCTGGGACTGAGACATGGTCAGGACGACAGGGCGGAAGCCAGGCGCTTCGCAGGCGTCCGGCTCCTCGGGGGGCAGGACGGACTCCGGCTGGCGGGCCAGGCTGTCCCGCTGGGTTGCGGCCTGCCGGCGGCGCAGCTCGGCCAAGTCAATGATGCTGCCGGTATGTTGAATAAAGCTGGAAGTTTTATAGTATGTGATCCGCATCTGTCATCCCTCCATGTGGTTGATTGAGGTTAGCATAGACCAAATGCTGTCCCTAAAACCGGACTTTTACAGCCCTGCCCCAAAACATTTGTTCCAACGAAAGCATACAACATTCGTTCGAGAATGTCAAGAGGAAATCGAAAATTTGTTTGATTTTTTATAGGACCACGACGGGTCATAGGGCCCCTCGCTTAACTGTATGATCTCCTCCGCGGTGTAGAACCAGTCGGTATCGTCAATCCATAGATAATCCCGGTCCTTTTTCCGGCGGCTGCGCTTGCTGCTTCTATATTGTACAGACGGAGAAAGAGAAAAAAGGTTCCCTTTGTATGTGTTTTTTTGCGCTCCGTGTTGATTTTTTACGAAGATAGGGGTATAATGCTTTGGCTTATTGAGAAATCCAAGATTTGAGGTGCAATTCCCATGAAAAATGAGAAATTAAGAAATATCGCCATTATCGCCCACGTAGACCACGGCAAAACCACTTTGGTAGATGAGATGCTCAAGCAGTCCGGGGTCTACCGGGAGAACCAGGCCGTCACCGACCGGGTGATGGATTCCGGCGACCTGGAGCGGGAGCGGGGCATTACCATCACCGCCAAGAATACCGCTGTGCAGTACGGCGGCGTGAAGATCAACATTGTGGATACCCCGGGCCACGCCGATTTCGGCGGCGAGGTGGAGCGCATCTTAAAGATGGTAAACGGCGTTATCCTGCTGGTTGACGCCGCCGAGGGCCCCATGCCCCAGACCCGTTTCGTACTCTCCAAGGCCCTGGAGCTGGGCCACAAGGTGATCGTGGTGGTGAATAAGATCGACCGCCCCGACCAGCGGGTTTACGAGGTCATTGATGAGTGTCTGGAGCTGCTGCTGGACCTGGACGCCACCGACGAGCAGCTGGAATCCCCCATGCTCTTCTGCTCCGGCCGGCAGGGCACCGCTTCCGTGCAGCCGGACGTGGCGGGCAGCGACCTGAAGCCCCTCTTCGATACCATTCTGGACTATATCCCCGCCCCCGAGGTGGAGCTGGAGGCCCCCTTCCAGATGCTGGTGTCCTCCATCGACTACAACGAGTTTGTGGGCCGCATCGCCATCGGCCGCATTGAGCGGGGCGTGGTGAAGCAGAACCAGGAGATTGCGGTGTGCAACTACCACCACCCCGACGCCGCCCCCCAGAAGGCCAAGGCCACCGCCCTCTATGAGTTCGACGGCCTGGCCAAGGTCCCCGTCCAGGAGGCCTCCGCCGGCAGCATCGTCGCCATGAGCGGCATCGGCGATGTGACCATCGGCGATACCATCTGCGCCCCCGAGCAGGTGGAGCCCATTGAGTTTGTCCAGATATCCGCCCCCACCATCGAGATGACCTTCTCGGTGAACGACTCCCCCTTTGCCGGCCGGGAGGGCAAGTTTGTCACCTCCCGCCAGCTCCGGGACCGGCTGTTCCGAGAGACGCTGAAGGACGTATCTCTGAAGGTCTCCGAGGTGGAGGGGTCCACCGACTCCTTCAACGTGGCCGGCCGGGGAGAGATGTCTCTGTCCATCCTCATCGAGACCATGCGCCGGGAGGGCTACGAGCTCCAGGTGTCTCCCCCCCGCGTGCTGTATAAGGAGATCGACGGGGTGAAGTGCGAGCCCCTGGAGCGGCTGGTGGTGGATGTGCCCTCTGACTGCGTGGGGGCCGTCATGGAGAAGATCGGCTCCCGGAAGGGGGATCTGCTGGAGATGAACCCGGTGGGAAACCGGATGAAGATTGATTTTCTGGTTCCCTCCCGGGGGCTGTTCGGCTACCGCAGCGAGTTCCTCACCGACACCAAGGGCGAGGGCATCATGGCCTCTGTCTTTGACAGCTACGCCCCCGTCAAGGGGGAAATCAGCCGCCGGTCCACCGGCTCCCTGGTGGCCTTTGAGACGGGCGAGGCGGTCACCTACGGCCTGTTCAACGCCCAGGAGCGGGGTTCTCTGTTCATCGGCCCCGGCACCCCCGTCTACGGCGGTATGATCGTG
>JAAWEX010000105.1 GCA_022794495.1 Lawsonibacter sp.
AATCTGTACCAGAACGTGCTGGCCTGGGAGGACATCATGCACATCTGCAAGACCACCCAGGGCATCAACAGCACCTATGACAAGAACGACATGACCTCCCGCCAGAACATCCGGTGTATGCAGATGTTCGCCGGAGCGTTTATGTACGCGGCGGGCAGCCACATCGGCATTGGCTACGGCTCCTGCGCCGGCATGGTCAGCGGCCTGCCCATCGCCAAGCTGCCCGCCGGGGCCGCCGCCAACAGCCTGTTTGGCTGGGGCATCGCCCACGAGATCGGCCACAATATGGATAAGCTGGGCCAGGCAGAGATTACCAACAACCTCTATTCCCTTATGGTCCAGACCTTCGACGGGAAGAACAACACCCTGCCCTCCCGCCTGGAAAACAGCGGCAAATATCCCGCCATCTTCACCAAGACCGCCCAGAGCCAGCCCGGCGCGTCCAACAACGTATTTGTCCAGCTGGGCCTGTACTGGCAGCTCCACCTGGCCTACGACGGCAAGCAGGGCGACGCCCACGGCCCCATGTGGTTCTACAACCAGTTCTTCCAGGACTGGAAGAAGGGCACCTACACCGCCGGAGCCCAGTCCTACGACGACAAGGTGGCCCTCACCGCCGCCGGGGTGGTTCAGAAAGACCTGACTGAGTTCTTTGAGCGGTGGGGCATGTCCCTCAGTGCCGCAGCCAGGGAAAAGCTGAAAGCCTATGAAAAAGAGGACCGCGCCCTCTGGTATCTCAGCGACCAGAGCCGCCGGGAGCGCCTGGCCGGAACCAAACCCGCCGCGGGCGCCCTCACCGCCGCTGCCCAGTTGAAGGGCGACAACGCCATTGAGATCACCGTCACCCCGGCCATCACCGGCCAAGTCCAGGGCTGCGAGATCATCCGCAACGGCAAATCCATCGCTTTCGTTCTCCCCGGAGCAGACGGTGTGGTCCGCTATGAGGATGTCATTGGCTCCGGCAACCACCGGACCTACCAGTATCAGGTAACCGCCTACGACATCCTGGGCAATCAGATTGGCGAGACCGCCAAAGCCGGCGAGGTCCGGGTGGCCTACGACAAGCTGGTGGACCCCTCCGCCTACACCCTGACCCGCAGCGGAGGCACCGTCACCTTCCAGTTCAAGGACCCCACCTCCATCTCCGGTCTGAAGCTCACCGGGGCCAGCCGTCCCTCTGACGGGGACTACGAGATCACCATCTCGGCCAATTTCACCGGCGAGGACAAGAAGCCGGTGGAGAAGACCGTCACCGCCCGAAAGGGCTCCTTCAACGCCGGAAACCAGGCGGTGGACGACAAAAACAGCTATCTCACCTACTTCCAGAAGCCGGGGGCCGGCTCTGACGACACCCGCATCTGGACCTACGACGCCAAGACCCTCACCGTGACCGGCATCCCGGAGAGCATGGCCGACGGCGACATCCGGCTGATCAGCTACGCCGGAGACGACGTGGCCTTCTGGGAAACGGGCGCTGTGGGCCGGCTGTCCGCCGACTACCGGTACGGCGACGGCGCAAACGACGTCATCCCCAAGGACACCCTGGTGATTGTGGGCACCTACCGGGGCGACCCCAAGTTCAGCATCGTAAAGGTGAAGGGCCTGTTTACCAAGACCACAGATGCCGGGGAGCAGACCACCGACGAGCGTTACCTGAACGGCTACGCCCTCATGTTTGCCGAGATCCCGCCGGACAGCCAGGTGAGCGACATCAGCGACGGCCTGTTCATCTTTGTCCCCGATGTCCAGAAGGAGGCGGAGCTCCAGAAGGCGGAGGGCGAGGAGGCGGTGAACCGCTGCGACGGCGTCAACCTCCTGCCCAGCCAGATGAAGGCGGTCCTCTCCCGCACCGACCTGCCAAACGCGCCGGACTCCCAGCGGGTAACTGCGGAGACGCTGTGGATACCCTCTCCCGGCGGAGAAAACCTGCCTGTCATCGTATTGGAGGGCGACCCGTCATGAAAAAGCCTTTTGCCATTCTCTC
The DNA here is from genome assembly GCA_022794495.1 of Lawsonibacter sp. Lineage (GTDB taxonomy): Bacteria > Bacillota > Clostridia > Oscillospirales > Oscillospiraceae > Lawsonibacter. The sequence continues at coordinate 1,985 of JAAWEX010000105.1, forward strand.
CGCACTGGCCCTGACCCTTGCGCTGCTGTGTCCTGCGGCGGCAGCTGGCAGCCCGGTCCTTCGCATTCAGGGCGGAGGCGGAAGCGCCCAGCTCACCCTGCAAAACCTGGGAAACCAAGAGGTCAACAGCGTTCAGCTTGAGCTGACCCTGGAGGGGAGCTATCCCCAGGCCAGCTTCTCCCAGGGGGGCGGCAGCGGCACATACAGCCACTGCAAGGTGGATGCCTCTGGCAGTCAGACCACCATTACGCTCTATATCGACTCGGTAAAAACCCTCAATCAGAGCGGCACGGCCTCTCTGGGCACCCTGACGCTGGGCGGCGGCTACACTGCCCCCAGCTCCGCCCAGCTGACCATACTGGACCACGGCCTGAACGGCGGCGGCCCGGCCAACAGCATTCCGGTCCAGGTCGCCTCTGACAGCTCACCCGGATGGTCGGACAGCAGCTCCTCCGACTACCCCATCCGGGTGACAAGCGGCGGACACGGCACGATCACAGTCCGGCCGAGCCGCGCGGAGCGGGGAGAGACCGTAACGGTGACCGCCCGGCCGGACAGCGGCTTCCAGCTGTCTGCGCTGACCGCTGCCGCAGGCGGTCGGGAGCTCACCCTGCGCGACAAGGGAGACGGGAGCTTCACCTTTACCATGCCCGGCTCGGCGGTAGAGGTGCGGGGCATCTTTACGGCCTCCGCCCCGGTGAAGCTGCCCTTTACCGACGTGGAGAAAGGAATTTGGTATTACGACGCTGTGCAGTATGTCTATGAAAACGGCCTGATGGCCGGCACCAGCGCCGACACCTTCAGCCCGGACCTGGCCACCAGCCGGGGCATGATCGTCACCATCCTATACCGGCTGGCCGGCTCCCCGGCCGTCGGGGCATCCAATTTCACCGACGTGCCGGCCAACCAGTATTACTCTGCCGCGGTGGCCTGGGCCGCCGCCAACAGGGTGGTCAGCGGCTATGGCGACGGCCGCTTCGGCCCCAACGACCCCATCACCAGAGAGCAGATGGCCCTGATTCTTCAGGGGTATGCCCGGTTAGAGGGCAGGGATGTGAGCGCCCGCGCGGACCTGTCCGCCTACACAGATGCGGGGAAGGTGAGCGATTACGCTTTAGAGGCCATACGGTGGGCCCGTGCTGTGGGTCTGATTAACGGCACCAGCGCCACCACTTTAACGCCCGGCGGCACCGCCACCCGCGCCCAGGCGGCGGTTATTTTCCGGGGCTTCTGCGAAAATGTGGTGTCCGGCGGATAACCAAAAAACTGGTGCATCCGCAGAGAGGACCTGCGTATCACCGTCAAACATACGCAGGTCCCCCTCTATAAAACGGTCAGTTTTTATTTCAGGAAAAGGAGCGACAGGAACGTGACAGGAAAGCAAGCGGGCTCCCCTGCCAGCCGGGGGAGCAAACGGAGTCTGAATAAACGGATTCTAACGAACACCACCCTGAATATCCTAATTCTGGTGATCATATGCTGTGTGATTATGGCAGTTTCTTTACAGTCACTTGCCAACAACATTTTGCTGGACAGCCTTCAGCCGATGGCCCGGCAGTCAGCAAAGACGGTGGAAGCCAATATCCATATGCTGGCGGACCGTATGATGACCATTGCCGGCGACTCCCGGATGACTACCGTCAGCACCGTCAGTCCCGACGGCACAGAGCCCCCTCTCCCCAACGCCGCGGCAACCGCAGAGAACCGCAGGGCGGTGCTGGAAGAGGCGGCAGAAATTTATGAGCTGTATTCCATCGCCCTGTATAGCCCGGATGGGCAGCTGACACAGGGAGTTGGCGACGCGCCGGACAGGCTGAACAACAATTTTTTTGCGCTTTTGAAGGAAACAGATAATCTGACCACAGATTCCTCCACGATCTATCAGGGCAGGCTTGGCATCACCATGGGTATGCCTGTGAAGGAGGACGGCGAGACGGTTCTATACGTGGTCGGCATCTATAAATACGACACCCTTAACGATGTGATCAGCAGCATCAACCTGGGAAGAAGCGGCATGGCCTATATGGTCAACCAAGACGGCGTTGTCACCGGCCATCCAGATCAATCCCTGGCGCTCAACGGCAGCTCGCTGGCTCAGCTCAGCGGCGGCAGCGGAAGCGCGGTGGAGCGGATCACCACCGACGAGACCGGGGCAACAGAGTTTTCCGTCAACGGGAAAAAAATGCTGGTAGCCTTCTCCCCCATTCGCGGGACGCAGTGGTCGCTTGTCATTCAGATTCCCAAGTCGGATTACAGCCATTTCATTAACTGGGCTATGGCTGTGTCAATCCTGGCCACTCTGGCCGGACTGGCTGTCTCCATACTGCTGATTCTGCGCTTTGCCCGCTCCATCTCCCATCCGGTAAAATGCGTAACAGACCGGATGGTAGCCCTCTCCAGCGGCGATCTGCACACCGATGTGCTCCCTGTCAACACCAGAGACGAGCTGGAGGTTATGACACAGACGCTGGACGCCACCCTGGAAAGCTTAAACCGGTATATATCCGATATCCAGCAGGTGCTGACCCATGTTGCAGGCGGCGACCTGCGTACCGAGCCCCAGGTAGACTACAAGGGGGACTTTGCGCTGATCCGCGGCAGCCTGTGCACCATCACTGAGTCGATGAACGAAACCCTCCTCGGCTTCCGCGCCGCCGCAGACCGGCTCACCGCTATGGCGGAGCAGCTAAGCGGGCAGTCCGCGCAGCTGCACCAGGCCTCTCTGGAGCAAAACCGTTCCACCGAAGAGCTGGTCCACGAGGTGAGCAATGTCAAGGTCCGGCTGGCCGATGTGGCAGAAAGCAGCGGTCAAACCCGCTCACAGACCGAAGAGATCACCCGCCGCATTCAAAGCGCCAATGAGCAGATGGCCGCTCTGTCCTCTGCTATGGACAACATCAGCGCCAACGCACAGCAGATTACAAACATCGCAAAGGCTATTGAGGATATCGCTTTCCAAACCAATATTCTGTCTCTCAACGCCTCTGTCGAGGCGGCCCGCGCCGGAGCCGCCGGAAAGGGCTTTGCCGTTGTGGCGAATGAGGTGAAGCAGTTAGCCGCGAAGAGCGCCGAGGCCGCACAGAGCGCTACGAATATGGTCAATAACACCAAATCCATTATCCAGACCGGCGTGGAGCTCACCGCCGATACCGCCGGCTCCCTCCGCGCGATTTCTGACGTCTCCACACAGATCAGTGCAATTTCAGACCAGCTTGCGGCGGCGGTACAGGGTCAGGAGCTCGCTCTGTCCGTTATGGAGGAGCGGATCGCCACCATTTCTGACATTGCCGACCGCAATCTGCAAAACGCAGGGGAAACCGAGCAGTCCAGCGGTACTTTGGCAAAAGAGGCCGAGTCACTCCAGTCCCATGTGCGTAAATTCATTTTAAAGGAGAAATACGGCAGATGAAACGAATCGTCGCTATACTTTTAAGCCTGCTGCTGATGGCGCCGGCACTGACAGCCTGCGGAAGTCAGGAAAATCTCCAGGATGGATATTATACCGCTCAAATGTCCGAATTCAGCTACGGCTGGAAGGAATATATCACGATTTTGGTGAAGGGCGGAAAGATCGTCTCCGTTGAGTACAACGCAGAAAATGCCAGCGGCTTCATCAAAAGCTGGGATAATGCATACATGCAGACCATGCTCCACACCAACGGCACCTATCCCAACGAATATACCCGCAATTACGCAAACCAGCTTCTGGCGGGACAGGGCAAGGGCGAGATTGATGCGATTTCTGGAGCATCCTCTTCCCACGGAACCTTCCAGCTGCTGGCCCAGGCCGTTCTGGAACAGGCGCAAAAGGGGGATTCCAGTATCGTATTTGTAGAAGCTGCCCATTAAAAATCAGAAAAACCTTTCTTGCATAAAAAGCCATGGGACGCAAAGCTTTTATTTCGCGTCCCATGGCTTTCAATATCAGATAAAGAGGATGACATCTATGTCTCTGGCAGTGATGACCACGGCTTTCAGCTGGACGACCTCAGCGGAATGAAGGTCACCAGCGCCATTGCGGAGCGAGAGCACGACTACTATACAGACAACCGGGTAGTCTATCTCTGCATTGACTGCGGCCACAGGCGGGGAATTGTGGAGGGCAGCTTCCCTTACGAGATCGAGTTTGATTACGGCGGTGGGGAGATCAAAAGCCTTACTTGCAGCTGCTGCTGCGGCTATCCCTGCAAGCATGCTTTCGCCGCCATACTCCAGCTGCGGGAGACGTTGAAATTGCTGGAGGAGCAGGATGGCTTCGATTGGACCGAGGACGGCTATGCTGCGGCAATCAGTCAAGGTGCCTTTTTCTCCTTCGTCGTGGACGGAAAAACAACGGGCAGTTTTGTGCTTCCATAATGCCAATACACAACGCTTAGGTGGTCCAAGCAAAAACGCTTTAGCTTTGGGCACAGATTATCCTATGCATGTCAGATGCCTGTGTTCAAAGGAAAGTCCTTGTTTACTGAAATGTGGTAATGTCAAGAAATATGCGCAAAAAAGAATGCAGGCTCTGGCAGAATAGAATCAGCCAGCAGTAGAGGCATCCTTCAGAGCGGTCTCTAAGCACTTCATATTCATGTACTTGTTGTTGCCCCACTGGGTGCCTTGAGCATCTTGGACACCAGCTTTACACCATCCAGGCCGCGGCCTCACAGCCCCTGGAAGAAGCTGACCCAGCTGTTCTTGTCCTCTTTCATACCCTCAGCGGCGCCAAGAACTTCACGGTATCCGTCACCCAAATGTCAAGCCCAAGACACAAATTTTTTTCTATAACAAAAATCCCAGATTATCATGATAAGACAATCCAGGATTTCTGCTTTGTATTCTTGCTATTAGGCCATGTTTGAAAAATAAATATTGCACAAATGATAAACAAGTGTAAAATAGGGGCATGAAACAATATGAATTGACAAAAGAACAATGGGAACGCGTAAAAGCGGTGCTGCCGCCGGAAAGAACAGGGAAGCGAGGGCGTCCCTGGAAAGATGACCGAAAGATGCTCAACGGGATGCTCTGGATTGTGCGTAGCGGGGCGCAGTGGCGAGAATTGCCAGAGGCGTATGGCCCCTGGCAGTCAGTGTATGCCCGATTTGCCAAATGGCGGGATGACGGCACACTGGAAGCCATATTCCACGCATTGTCCGCAGATGCGGATATGGAAAACCTGAGTTTGGAT
>JAAWEX010000106.1 GCA_022794495.1 Lawsonibacter sp.
TTTTCATTTTACTGTTTTCACTCATCTTGACTCACCTGCCTTTCAGGATTTGGGAATGGCGTTGTACGCTTCAATGGCAGAGTTCATCGCCCGAAGCAGCGCCTTGCTGGAGATGGTAGCGCCGGACCAGCCGTCCACGTCCTGACCCAGCACCAGCTGTTTGGTGCCGTCCAGACCGGCGTAGCGCTCCCAATAGGACTTATTATCGGTGACGTTGCTGCCAAAGCCGGGGGTCTCGGCGGCCTCGGTAATCTTGATCTGCTTGATGGTTCCGTCGGGACTGAAGGCGGACATGACGGTGATGGTGCCGCCGTAGCCCTTGGCGTTGCTGGTAATCACCCAGCCGGTGCCGTTGTCGGCGGCGTAGACGTCGTCCACATTTTCTACGTCGATGCCGTCCACCTTGGTGAAGCCGCCTTCGGCTTCGGGGAGCAGCTCGTTCCGGGCCTCGTTCTGGGCTCTGGCGGTGGCCTCATCAATGACAGGCTTGGTCACGCTGTTGGTGGCAGCCAGAGCGCCGGTGATGACAACGCAGATGGCGCACAGCACCACAATGGGCTTGAATATTTTATTCCAGTTGCTCATTTCGCCGCCGCCTCCTTCTTCTTCGCAATGCCCAGCTTATCCTGCCGGGTGTTGACCTCGATGTAGGGGGTGATCAGGTTCATCAGCAGAATGGCGAAGGACACGCCCTCGTTCATGTTGCCGAACTTGCGGATCAGCATGGTGACCACGCCCAGGAAGATGCCGGCCACCAGCTTGCCCTTGTCGGTGGTGGGGGAGGTGACGTAGTCGGTAGCCATGAAGAACGCGCCCAGCATCAGACCGCCGGAGAGCAGCTGGACAATGGGATCCATGCCGAAGCAGAAGGACAGGACGGCCACAGTGGCCAGATAAGTAACGGGAATCACCGGGCTGATAACCTTGGTGGCAATCAGATAGATGCCGCCAATGAGGATGGTGATGGCGCAGGTCTCGCCCAGCACGCCGCCATGGTTGCCCAGCAGCAGGGTGACATACTCGCCGGCGCCCAGATTGCCGGAGACGGCCAGAGGGGTGGCGGAGGACAGGGCGTCTACGGTCTCAGGCAGGGGGTAGGCGGACATTGCCCCGCCGTAGCCCACAGCCAGGGCGATACGGCCCACGATGGCGGGGTTGGCGAAGTTGTAGCCCAGGCCGCCAAAGAGCTGCTTAATGATGACAATGGCGATAAACGCGCCCACAATGGCCATCCACCAGGGGAAGGTGGCGGGCATGTTGAAGGCCAGCAGCAGGCCGGTGACCACGGCGGACAGGTCCGCGATGGGCACCTCCCGATGCATCAGCTTGCAGTAGGCCCACTCGAAGAAGACGCAGGCGGCCACCGTGACGGCGGTGACAATGAGGGAGCTCACCCCGAAGATGATTACAGAGGCGATGAGGGTGGGGCACAGGGCCAGACACACCCGGCCCATGATCTTCTGGGTGCTGTCCGCGCTGGTAATATGGGGCGCGGCGGTGACGATCAGTTTGTTGGCCATTACTTCTTACCTCCATTCTTCATCATAATCTTGGCCAGAGCGATGGAGGGGGCCAGGGGCCGCTTGGCCGGGCAGACAAAGGAGCAGGTGCCGCAGCTCATGCACAGGTCGGCATTGAGCTCCACCAGCAGCTCCACATTGCCGTCGTTGTAGGCCTGGACAATCTCCTTGGCGGACAGGCCCAGGGGGCAGGCGTTGGTGCACCGGCCGCAGTGGATGCAGTTGGTGGGCTTGGGCAGCTGGGCCATCTTCTTGGAGAAGGCCAGCACCGCATTGTTATTCTTCAAAATGGGCTGGGACAGGTCGGCGATACAGTTGCCCATCATGGGGCCGCCGTAGAGCACCTTGCCCGGCTCGTCGGTGAAGCCGCCGCAGAAGTCCATCAGCTCCTGCACGGGGGTGCCGATGATGACCTCCACGTTTTTGGGCTCCTTGACGATGTCGCCGTCTACCGTGAGGCGCTTGGTGGTCAGGGGCATTCCGGTGGCCAGGTACTTGCCCACGAAGGCCACCGAGGTGACGTTCATCACGATAACGCCCACATCGGAGGGCAGGCCGGGGAAGGGTACTTCCCTGCCGGTGCAGTTCTCAATGAGAACCTTTTCAGCGCCCTGGGGGTAGCGGCAGGGCAGCTCCTTCACCTCGATGCCGGCGGTCGCCACGCTCTTCATCTTGGCGATGGCCTCGGGCTTGTTGCCCTCGATGCCGATAATGCACTTGGGAATCTCCAAATACTTCATCACCGCCTGAATGCCGTCCATGATGTACTGGGTGTCCTCCAGGAAGCAGCGGTTGTCTGAGGTAATGTAGGGCTCGCACTCGGCGCCGTTAATCAGCAGCGTGTCGATCTCGTCCAGATTCTTGGGGGACAGCTTCACCACTGTGGGGAAGCCGGCGCCGCCCAAGCCCACCAGACCGCTGGCTCGGACCGCGTCCTGGAAAGACTTCAGGTCGGTAACTGCGGGGGGGGCGACGGCGGGGTCCACCGTCTGCTTGCCATCAGGGATGATGACCACCGCAGTCTGGGGCGCGCCGTTGGGGGCGGTGATGGTGATGATGCTGTCTACCGTGCCGGACACGCCGGAGTGGATGTCCATGGAGACAAAGCCGCCGGCCTTTCCCACCACGGTGCCCACGCAGACCTGGTCGCCCTTGGCCACTGCGGGTGCGGCGGGGGCGCCGATATGCTGTCCCATCGACAGCACGATCTTGGAGGGCAGCGGCATCTTCACAGTTTCCTGATTGGAAGTCCGCTTTTCATGCGGGACCTGCGCGCCTTGCGCAGATCGTTTGAGGAATTTGCTCATTCAATTTTCGACCTCCCTAATAACTTGCTGGGACCACACGGCCCGGCCGTCTGTTCGCCCTCTCCGGACTTCCCGCGTCTGTTGGCCAGGCACACGACAAAACCCGCCGGTCTCCACCTTTTTTATATTCGGAGACCGCCGGCCTTGCTGGTAAGGGATATAATACACCAACTTTGGAGAGATTGCAAGTTATTTTGGAGCGGCTTGTCCCTTTTTCGGCAAAAATTTTTGGACGCGGAGGGAACTCCTCCGCGTCCAGGCCTTTGGCCTCAGCAGCAGTTGTTGTTGCAGCCACAGTTATTGCAGCCGCAGCTATTGCCGCCCCAGCCGCCGCAGCTGAACAGGATGATAATAAGGATAATGATCCACAGGCAGCTGTTGCCGCCCCAGCCGTTATTGCAGCACCCCATAACGAGTACCTCCTACATATGAAAGTTTTAAGAGGGCTGTTTGCCGCTCTCAATTCCATCATATGGTCCCGGCTGTCATTCGGTGAATAGAGGTCATAGAATCTTTTCGCAGAAGACCCGCAGCATTGACGCCATCTCCGCCCTGGTCGCTCCCCGCTGGGGGTCCAGGGTGAGTACGCCGCCGTTGGCCGCGCCGCTTATGATCCCCTGGCGCACCGCCCAGGACATGGCGGGCTGAGCCCAGCCGCTGAGCCGGTTCAGGTCCATATAGCCGGACAGGTCGGCCCCTCCGCTCACATCCATCCCCGCCTCCTTCGCGGCGTAGTTGTACAGCATAGCCACCGCCTGCTCCCGGGTGACGGTGCTGTCCGGGCTGAAGGTGCCGTTCCCCGTGCCCGAGGTGATCCCCCGTGCGGCTCCCCAGCGCACCGACTGGCTGTACCACAGGCCGTCGGGCACGTCGGTGAAGGAGATTCCTCCCCCGGGGACGGGGGAGCCGGCCAGCCGGTGGAGCACAGACACCAGCATCGCCCGGTTCATGGAGGTATTGGGAGAAAAATGGTGGCCGTCCACCCCGGAAAAGAGCTTGCGCTCATAGGCAAAGTTTACCTGGGCATAAAACCAGTCGCTCTGCTTCACATCATAGAAGGGGGTGTACTGGCTCTTTCCCGCCGCCAGCGCGTAGCTGCCCTGGACCCCCAAGGCGGCCTGTCCGGAGCGGACTGTCACTGCGGCGCTGGTCTCCTCCCCCACCAGATACCGATGGTTTTGGGTCAGCGTTCCGCCGGAGGGCACCTCCACCCCGGCGGTGACGTCCACCACCGCCCCTGTGTGGACCACGGTAGCCGCGCCGTCCAGCATGAGAAAGCCGCCGCCGGTGGTCAGGGTGATGATCTGGCCGTCGGACCAGTCCCGGCGCTGGAGGGTATCGCTGAAGCCGCCGGCCCCTATGCCGCCGGCCCCTCCATCTCCCCCCGGCACGGCGTCCAGCTGGGCCTTCGCCTTGTCATACGTCTCCTGGAGCGCCTTGTTGGCAGCATCCTCCCCCGTCTGGACAGCGCTGGGGAAAAAGGTATCCCGCAGGTAGCTCAGGGAAATCAGGCTGTCTCCAGCAGAGGCCGCGCAGGCTGCTCCCGCCAGCAGAACCAGGGCGAGAGCCGTGCCCAGGGGCCGCAGATATCTTTTCATAGTTTCTCCTCCTAGGGTCCACCGCTTTTTGTAGTGTCCCTAGTTTACCCCATTCGCTCCCAGCTGTCAAGCACACGCCCCTCACAGCATCTTTACAATCTCCTTCTTCAGCCTGGCGATAATCCGCTTCTCCAGCCGGGAGATGTAGGATTGGGAAATGCCCAGGTGATCGGCCACCTCCTTCTGGGTGCACTCACGCCGGCCGTCCAGACCAAAGCGCAGGGTGATGATATGCCGCTCCCTCTGGTCCAGCCGCTCCATGGCCTGTCGGAGCAGCTGCCGGTCCACGTCGGCTTCCAGGGGCTGGACCACCAGGTCCTCGTCGGTGCCCAGCACATCGGACAACAGCAGCTCATTGCCGTCCCAATCGGTGTTCAGCGGTTCATCAAAGGACAGCTCGGTCTTTTGGTTGGCGGTCTTGCGCAGATACATCAGAATCTCGTTTTCGATGCACCGGCTGGCATAAGTGGCCAGCTTGATCGCCTTCTCCGGCTGGTAGGTGCCCACCGCTTTAATAAGTCCGATGGTGCCGATGGAGATTAAGTCCTCAATATGGATTCCTGTGTTCTCGAACCGCCGTGCAATATAGGCCACCAGACGCAGGTTGTGTTCAATAAGCAGGTTCCGGGCTTGGGTATCCCCCTCCCCAAGCCGGGCAATGAGCTGCGCCTCCTCCTCCCGCTTCAGCGGCGCGGGCAGCGTGTCGCTGCCCCCGATGTACATCACCTTGCCCGGCAGAACCAGGCCCAGCCGGCCAAGGAGGGCGCAAAGCCTCTCTCTTAATTTTATGTAAACTACTTTCAAGTTAAACACCTCGATTTTATTTGCCTGTGGGTCGGGGCGGTGCGAGACCACCCCCTACAGCTCCCCCGCTCCGATCAGCGCCTGATATCCTCCTCCGTCGGACACGGGGGTGGGGGACAGCGCTACCAGGGCGGGACCTCCCCTCCGTCCGTCCAGCTCCAGGGAATCCATCCGGACAGCAAGCAGCAAGCCCCGGTCCACTCCCACGCTGCGATACGGCAGCAGACGAAACCGAGACCGCCACGCCCCCTTCCCCAGCCGGGTCAAGGCGGCGGCGGGGTCCCGCAGATCGCCGGGGCTGGGACGGCAGTCTTGCGGAAAGAGTCCGGCCAGCCGCTCCCCCTCCGCCACCATTACCGGGCGGCCGGACACCGGGTCGGCAAGGGTGTTCCCTGTATCCACAAGGGCCGTCAGGGTAACCGACCGGCCTGCTAATACCAGCCGGACGGGCACCAGCGCCCCGTTGGCGGCACTGTGCTGAGCCAAACGCCGGAACACCAGTGTAAGCACTCCGTAGCACACCGCCGCTGACAGCAGCACCACCTTCAAATCCAGGGCGGAGTAGAACACTCCGCGGCCCAGCGTCAGCCCCGTCCCCCCCAGCAGACCGATGGCCACCACCCCGCCGCCAAAGGCGCAGGTCAGAGTCACAAATAAAACGCCCTGCCGAAGCAGCCGGCGGCTCCCCCCGTAGGCGGCCACCATCATGAAGGCAGCGGCAGCCAGGCGGCACACCGGATGCGCCAGAAAGCCCAGCCCAGGCAGAAAGATGGCCACAGCGTACAACCCGCCCAGCCCCGCTCCCAGGGCAAAGCGCATCCGATGCAGGGGCTCCCCCGCCAGCCGGGCCGCAGCCAGCAGGAGAAGGTAATCCACCACAGCGTTGAGGAGGAACAGCGTGTCTATGTAGATCACTGTCACAGCCCCACCCCCCTCGCAATATTGCGGGCGGCCACAGGCCGCCCCTACAACACGTCCTATTATAGAGGCTTGGCCGTGAGAAAGCGGTCAGATTTTTGGTGGGGATTTTAAACGAATTTCGTCCCCGCCTCTTGACATCCGCTTAATATCCCGGTACAATATCGTTAGACGATATTGTAATCCAATAAAGGAGGGACAACTATGGCAGGACGGGAAAAGGGGCCGCTCACTGAGCCCACGTACTATGTGCTGATGTCCTTTCTGCGCAGCGAGATGTGCGGCACGGAGATCACTGAATTTGTGGACCGTAAGACCAAAGGACGGGTGCGTCTGGGGCCGGGAACCCTATACACCCTGCTGGCCCGGTTCCAGGACGAGGGGATGATTTCTGAGACCTCGGTGGACGGACGGAAACGGACCTATCGGCTGACAGACAAGGGCCGGGCGGCCTTCAAGGAGGAGCTGACCCGGCTGCGGGCCTGCGTGGACGACGGAGAGGAGGAGTATCAATGAGCAAGCTGGTTATAAAAATCACCTCGGTGAATGGCTGCGACATCCCCAGCCTGGAGGACTGGCTGGAGCAGCAGGCGGCCAAGGGGCTGCTGTTTGACATGACCGTGGGGCCGCTGGTCCTCTTTGCCCAGCAGGAGCCCGCCGCTCTGCGGTTCCACCTGGAGCCCGCCCCCAACAAGCCCGACCGGACCGACCCGGAGCTCAACGATCTCTATGAACAGGCGGGGTGGAGGTATCTGGGGCTGTTCCGGAGCAGCTTCGCCGTCTTTGTGACGGAGGACCCGGAGGCCCAGGCCCACACCGACCCGGAGACCTGGGACTACGCTCTCAAGCGGTTCCTCCAGGGAAAGCTGCTGGGGGGCGTCGGGCTGGCAATTCTCAATTTTGTCCTGCTGAGCTTTTTCTGGTCCTCCCGGTTTGATCTGTTTGAGCTGCGCTATTTCTGG
>JAAWEX010000107.1 GCA_022794495.1 Lawsonibacter sp.
GAAATAACCAGAGAGGAGCCCGCCGGATGGCGGGCTCTTCTCTAATTACAGCGCTTCAAAAATTGCCTTCATGCCCTTAAAGGTCATATAGCAGTCCAGCTTGCCCACCGTCTCGAAGGGGGCGTGCATGGACAGGACGGGCACGCCGGCATCCAGGGTGTCGATGTCCCGCTCGGCCATATAGACGGCTACGGTGCCGCCGCCGCCGGCGTCCACCTTGCCCAGCTCCGCCATCTGCCAGACCACATTGGCGCCGTCCAGGACGCGGCGGGCTCTGGCCACCACCTCGGCGGAGGCGTCAGAGGCCCCGGACTTCCCCCTGGCCCCGGTGTATTTGCACAGGCCCAGCCCATAGTTGACAAAGGCGCTGTTCCGCTTCTCATAGACGTCGGGGAAGTTGGGGTCGAAGGCGGCGGTGACGTCGGCGGACAGGCAGAAGGATTTCTCATAGCAGGCCCGCAGGGGGACGCTCTGGGCCTGGCACAGGTCTTCCATAAAGGTGTCGAAGGCGGCGGACTTCATGCCGCTGACCCCCTCGGAGCCGATCTCCTCCTTGTCGGCCAGCATACAAACGGCGGTGCGCTCCGGAACGGACAGCTGAAGCAGGGCGGCCAGGCAGGCGTAAGCGCACACCCGGTCGTCGTGGCCGTAGGCGCCGATAAGGGAGCGGTCAAACCCGATGTCGCAGGCGTTGAAGGCGGGGACGGCGGCCAGCTCGGCGGAGATGAAGTCCTCCTCAGTGATGCCGTATTTCCGGTTGAGCAGCTCCAGGGCGGCCAGCTTCACCCGGTCCTTGCCCTCGTCCTCCTCCAGGGGGCGGCTGCCCACCAGGATATTCAAACTCTCGCCGGGGATGGCCTCCCCCAGGGGCTTTTTGGACTGCTCCACCCCCAGATGGGGCAGCAGGTCGTCGATGGTAAACAGAGGGTCGCCCTCCCCGTTGCCGATGGACACCCGGATGGCCTGGCCGCTCTTCAGCGCGATCACCCCGTGGAGCTCCAGAGGGATGGTCACCCACTGGTACTTGCGGATTCCGCCGTAGTAGTGGGTTTTGAGGAAGGCCAGCTCTTCCGCCTCGTAGAGGGGGTTCTGCTTCAGGTCCAGGCGGGGGGAGTCGATGTGGGCCGCACCGATGCTGACCCCCTCAGACAGGGGCTTTCTGCCGATGACGGCCAGCATGATGGCCTTGCCCCGGTTGGCCCGGTAGACCTTGTCCCCCGGCTTCAGCTCTGTCCCCCGGATATAGGGCCGGAAGCCCGCCTGCTCCGCCAGGGCGATGGTCCGGTCCACGCACTCCCGCTCGGTCTTGCCCGCGTCCAGGAACTGCTTGTAGCCGGTGCAATAGGCCTCCATGGCCTCCAGCTCACCGGGGACCAGCCGGTCGTAGCCGTTCTTCTTTTCATAGAGCAGCGCCTTGCGCAGCTGCTCACCTCGGGTCTGTTCCTTCTTTTCCTCGCTCATAAAAATAACCTCCTAGTCGTATTTTGGGGCTTATCCCATTTGCAGATTTTCATGTAGGGGCGGACATTGTCCGCCCGCGGGCGCACAGTGTGCGCCCCTACAGAAATATTTTAATTACTTTTTCACCTTCCATTTTTTCCACCAGCCTGGATAATCATGCAGCTCAGAAAAGGGCCGCCAGGCCTGCCGGTCCATTTGGAGCGGGATGGGCTGCATCTCTTCCACTTTTCGCTCTCCCTTATGCAGAGAAAGCGTGAAAGGAGTCACCTCCAGACAAAAGGAATCCGGCGTTTTTTCGATCACAGTATAGTGATAGCCGATGGGGCCAGCGTCACAGAAAGAGAACCGCTCCTGGAGCATATCCAGAATCAGAAATGCGGTCGTCTTCCGGCCATCGCGGTTAAAATGGGTCTTCATAAAGAGGAACTGCCCATTTTCGCTGTAGGCTGGGCCCCAGTCCGGGGTATCATAGCCGATCTCAGCAAACAGGAGCTTGGGCTTCGCTTTATTTTTATGCAGCGCGATCGCTCCGGTCCAATCGCTCATCCCTCTCAATTCGGTCTCGTGGTAGATCACGCAGGCAGTATCGGACCCCGGATGCTCCCATAAATGGAAGATCTCCTTTTTCTGCCACTCAGGCAAGGTCTCAAATGGATAGCTCCACCCCTTATCGTCGCTGTGATTCATGATATCTCCTCCCACAGGAAAAATTCTTCCAGCTTCTCCACCGCCCGCCGGGGGTCTCGGGTCATCTCCTCCCCCAGCGTCTCCGGTCCCTCCTCCGTCCAGCGGTAGAGGTGGACCCGAAAGGCGGCGGTGCGCATGTCCTCGCCGGACCAGTCCTCCAGGTCCAGGCAGAGCGCGGACTCCTTGTTGACAAACATCGCAATATCCCGTTCCCAGTGGAGCTGCGGGCGTTCCCTCTCCGGGGCCAGAAATTTTGCCAAAAAGTCCGGCTGAAGGTAGTCGCAGTCAAGGGTGTTCCAGGCCGCCTCCCACCCCGCCGGAATTTTTAGTGGGACAAAATCCACCGGCGCAGGAGGCCGGGGCGGCTCCAGCTGCCGGAAATGCCGGGTGCCCAGGCGCTGGCACTCCGCCTCCCACAGGCCGGCAATCCAAGCCCGATCCTCTTCCCGCCAGCAGCTCGGGCTGGACATAGCCTGGAACAGGGACAGCTTTTCCGGCAGGGCCTCCAGCGCCTGGACGCAGTACGCCGCCAGCTGCCGGCGCTCCCCAATTTTAGGGAATGCCGTGAGGGTCAGGCGGTATCCCGCCTCCTCCCAAAGGCAAAGGGACAAGTCGTAGTCCTGATACCGATGCCAGCTTTTTTGCTCCCGGTGCTGAAACCGAAGCTCCAAGCCCTCCGCCTGGTCATTTTTTGATACCGTCCAGCTGGTGCGCAAGGGAATTGAAAACAGCCCCCTCATAAAAGCTCCTCCAGCCATGCCCGCACCTTTTGAGAAAACTCCTCCGGGCTGGCACAGTCGTTGGTCAAAGTATAGTCACAGCTTTGGATAAAATATTCATCCGGCTTCTGGGCCTTTACCCGGGCCCAGGCGTAGTCCTGGGAAATCCCCTCCCGGGCCATGATGCGGCGCACCCGGACCTCAGGCGGAGCCAGGACGGCCACAGTCAGTTGACATAACTCTTTCAGGGGACACTCCAGCAGGGCGATGGCGTCGATGGCCACAAGGGCTCTCCCCTGCTCCCGGTACCCCTCTGCCAGCGCCCGGCCGCGGGCCACCACCGCCGCCCAGGCGATGGCGTTGAGGGTCTCCAGCTTCTCCGGGTCGCGGAAGACCACCGCCCCCAGCCTCTTTCGGTCGATGGCACCAGCCTCGTCCCGCAGGGGACCGAACGCCTGCTCCAGCCTGTTCTGTAAAGCAGTATCGCTTTTCAGTAATTCGTGGTAGACGGCGTCGCAGTCGATCACCCCGCCGCCCAGCTTCTCCACCTCACGGAGCAGGGTGGTTTTCCCCGCCCCAGTGGGGCCGGTGATGCCCAGTATCCTCATTTCCCTCACTCCTTCGGCCGGTTTTCGCCGCAAAAATACTGCTTTGTTTTCTTCTGCAGCAGAAGGACCAGCATCAGAACAATTCCCCCTGTTACGATCAGGAAGGGAACTGTATCCGCAGCCCCTGAATACCACAGCACCCTCGCCACAATCAGCAGGTGAATAAAAAGGCCTGTGCCGCCCAGCGCCAGAGATGCGGTCCACAGAAACTGATTGCGGAACCGAAGTCCCAGCAGCAGTGTCAGCAGGTCCCAAGTGTAAAAAAGTAGTTCGCCATACACAAAGAACACGCCGTAGAATGCGGTAATCAGGCGCGCGGATACAGCCAGACTGAACAGGTCGGCGGCCTGGGGCCAGCGGTCCTCTTCCGGTTCACCGGCCTCCGGCGTGTTCCCCACCAGCTCGTCGATGGTCACGCCGTAGAGCCGGGAGAGTTTTTTCAGATTCTCCACCCCCGGCTCCGCCTGGCCGTTCTCCCACTTGGATACCGACTGCCGGGACAGGTACAGCTTCTGGGCCACCTCGTCCTGGGACAGGCCGCTGGCCTTGCGCAGCTTTTGCAGGTTTTCTCCCAATGTCATCCCAATCACCTCACAGCCATTGTAAGGTTTCCAAGCGTTTATGTAAAGCACTTTGGCCGC
Source organism: Lawsonibacter sp. (assembly GCA_022794495.1). Lineage (GTDB taxonomy): Bacteria > Bacillota > Clostridia > Oscillospirales > Oscillospiraceae > Lawsonibacter. The sequence goes on from JAAWEX010000107.1 coordinate 4,117, forward strand.
AACCTCAGGTTGCGCCCTAATAATCGTCCTTCACATCTCGCATCTGAAGCTTCCGGGCCAGCTTCCGGGCCTGTACCCCGTTCCAGACCGGAACAAGCAGTGCGGCAAGGGGGACGTCCAGCCCGGGGTCAGCCCTCCGGGCCAGCCGGGCCCCTCTGACGTACCACAGGCACTGGAGGGTGTAGAGGACCAACAGCCCCAGCAGGAGCCCTTTGATTCCGCTGTAGTCCAGCAGGCCATTCCGGGTGGAAATGAGGCCCCCCACAATTATGGACAGCAGCAGTCCGGCGGTGGACATAAGGACGACCGCACCGGCCATCAGCGCCAGCCAGGCCGTGATGGCCACGCCCAGCGTGCTCCCCCACTCCAGCAGAACCTCCTCCTCGGACAGGGGCGGCGCGCCCTTCTCTCTGCCCAGCAGCGCGTATCCCGCCAGCAGAAGCAGGGAGAAGACCCACGCCCAAACCTGCAGCGCAGATCGCTCCGGAATGTGCTGATCCCAGAGCAGCACCTCTCCGCAGCTGCACAAAAGGGGAAAGGCCAGGGCAGCCAGCGTCTTTCCGCCGCTCCCCCGCAGGCTGAGCCGGCCGGTCAGGTCCAGCGCCAGCAGGACCAGACATACCCCGGCGGCGGCCCAGGCCCAGGGGCCGGACTGCCGTATTTTAATCAGCTCCATCTCCAGCACCATATCGAAGATCGCGGCAGCGGTGTGGGCAGCGGTGTAAGGAATCCAAAGCAGATTGCTCCAATTCATGTCATCCACTCCTTTCCATAGCACCAGCATAGCGGAAAGGGGGACAGCGCACAAGGGCTTTTCGATACTCGGTCGTTTTCGGGGGATAACTGGTCGTTTTTCAGGCGTCCACAATATGAAACCCCGCCGCCTTGCTCAGCCGGTTGACCACTGCCAGGCCCATCCCCTCAGTGCCGGGGCACTGGGCCCAGATATGCTTGACGCCGCTGTCGTCCATGGCCCGCAGGGCCCGGAACAGCCGCCGGGCATGTTCAAAGCCGTCTAAAGACCCGCCCAGGCACTCCACAGGGTGGTCCTCAAACCAGTGGGCAAATTCATTAAAGCAGATGACGCCCTCCCAATAGCTGTCAGTCACATGGTCCAGGATGTATTGGGCGCTGCGGGCAGGCTCCCCCTGAACCACAGTCACCGGAGCTTTGGGGGCGTAGTGGCGGTATTTCATCCCGGGGGCCCGGGGGCGCTCCCCCTCCTCCAGGGACCGGGTGACAGCCGGGTCCAGCTCGATCTCCTCCAGCACGTCCCGCAGCTGCTCCAGCGGCACCCCTCCGGGGCGCAGCAGGCGCGGCGGGCGGCAGGTCAGGTCCACAATGGTGGACTCCACCCCCACCTGGCAGTCGCCTCCGTCCAGGATGGCGTCGATTTTCCCCTCCATGTCGTCCAGCATGTGCTGGGCGGTGGTGGGGCTGGGCTTTCCCGAGGTATTCCCCGAGGGGGCGGCCACAGGCACCCCCGCCGCCTCGATGATGGCCCGGCACATGGAATGAGCCGGGCACCGCATCCCCACCGTGTCCAGCCCGGCGGTGACCACATCGGGAATGATATGTGGGCCCAAATGGGTCTGGGAACAGACAGGGCCGTTTTTTAGCTCCTCCAGCTCCGACTGCGTCCTCCTTTTGCACTTGAGGATCATAGTCAGCGGCCCTGGCCAGAAGCGCTTGGCCAGCCGCCAGGCCTCCTCCGGAATGTCCTGGCAGTAGATTTCCAGCCAGGAGGGGTCCGGGATGTGGAGGATCAGGGGGTTATCCTGGGGCCGGCCCTTGGCCTGAAAGATGCTCCGGACCGCCATAGGATTCAGCCCGTTGGCCCCCAGGCCGTACACCGTCTCGGTGGGAATGCCCACCAGGCCGCCGTTTTTGATGATTCCGGCGGCGATGTCTATCTCGTTTGGGCTGAGAAGCCGTGTTTTCATGACAGTATCAACTCCACTAAGGCCTGGGCGGTGTCCACGATGTAGTCGGCCCCCTCTTCCTCCAGCTCCCGCCGGGTGCGGAAGCCCCACAGCACCCCGCAGCTGGTGAGGCCGCCGTTTTTGGCGGTGCGGATGTCCACATTGCTGTCCCCCACGAATAGGGTGTCCCGCTGGGACGCCCCCATCTCCGCCATCAGCCGGCGCAGCAGGGTAGGATCAGGCTTGACGGGCACACCGGACAGCGCCCCCTGGACCTGATGGAACAGGCCGGGATAGTACCGTTCCACCACCGGGCGGGCGGCCTCGTCGGGCTTGTTGGACAGCACGGCCAGAGTCAGCCCGGCCTCCCGCAGCCGCCGGACGGCCTCGGGCATACCGGGGTAAGGGGTGGTCTTGTCCGACTTGTGGGCGCCGTACCGCCGGCCGAACTCCTCCAGAAGCACCTGGCGCAGCCCGTCGGTGACGGGCACCCCCTCCGGGACCACCCGCTCCAGCAGCTTGGCAGCGCCGTTGCCCACAAAATATTTGTACTCCTCCACCCCGTGGGCGGGCCAGCCGTGCTGGGCGCACACCCAGTTGGCGGCGCCGGCCAGGTCCTCCAGGGTGTTCAGGAGGGTGCCGTCCAGGTCGAAAATAACGTGTTTATACATTTACATACTCCCTTAGTCACCGCCTGGGCGATGACAGCTCCCTCATAGAGGGAACCTCTGTTTATTCGTAGACGCCGATCTCCATGCAGCCAATCTCCACAGTGGTGTCCCTGGGGAACTGGGCCCGCTGGAGGTAGGCCTTTACCGCCATCTGGGCGTGCTTGGGGTTGGCCCGCTCGTCCTCCAGGTCCAGGTCGATCCGCCCGGCCTCGCCGCCGCAGAC
>JAAWEX010000108.1 GCA_022794495.1 Lawsonibacter sp.
ATGACCTTCTCCTTGGCCTCGTTGGAGGTGTAGGGGTAGGAGAAAAAGTGGACCATCTCCAGGGCCACCCCCCGCTTGGCGACCATCCAGGAGGCCACCGGGGAGTCGATTCCCCCGGACAGCAGAGACACCGCCCGGCCGTTGATTCCCACCGGCAGGCCGCCGGCTCCCGGCTCTGGGTCGGCGTGGACAAAAGCGGCGTAGTCCCGGACCTCGATGTGGACGGTGAGCTCCGGGTGGTGGACGTCCACCTTCAAATCGGGGTAGAGCTCGTCCAGCTCGCCGCCCACATACTGGCTGAGCTGGATGGAGGTCATGGGGAAGGCCTTGTCTGCCCGCTTGGTCTCCACCTTGAAGGTGCGGGCGGCGGACAGCTTATCATCCAGATATTCCCGGGCGGCGGCAAGGATGGCGTCCTTGTCCTTCTCACAGGCCCTGGCCCGGCTCAGCCCTACCACGCCAAACACCCTGGTCAGCGCCTCCCAGGCCCCGTCCATGTCACATGCGTCGGTCATGGGCTCCACATAGGTGGTGGACTGGCGGGTGTATACCCGGAACTGACCCAGATTATTCAGCCGGCGGTAGATATTGGCCTGGAGCTTGTCCTCAAAGCTGCGGCGGTTCAGCCCCTTCAGCACCATCTCCCCCAGCTTGAGGAGTATCATTTCGTTCATCTCAATCACCTTGTTAAAAATCTGTAGGGGCGGCCTGTGGCCGCCCGTTCAATCTATGCAGATACGGCGGGCGGCCACAGGCCGCCCCTACATATCCTTCCTCTGCCAGTCTGGAATCGCCTTGGCCTGCTCATACAGGCGGACATAGCTCTGATGGCGGCTGGGGACGACCTCCCCCGCCCGCACCGCCGCCAGCACAGCGCAGCCCTTCTCCTTCACGTGGGCGCAGTCCTGAAATTGGCACTTCCCCAGGTAGGGGGCAAACTCACGGAAGGCGTATTGCAGCTCCTCCTTCCGGGCCAGCTCCATTTTGTCCACATCGAAGGAGGAGAAGCCCGGCGTATCCGCCGCCAGCGCCCCGCAGGACAGGCGGAAGAGCTCCACATGGCGGGTGGTGTGCCGGCCCCGGCCCAGCTTGTCGCTGATCTCGCCGGTAGCCAGACCAAAATCTCCCTCCAGGGCGTTTAAAATGCTGGATTTGCCCACCCCGGAGTTTCCGGTAAAGGCACACACTCTGCCCGCGAGGCAGCGGCGGAGGGCGTCCATCCCCTCCCCCGTCTCAGCGCTCACCTGGAGGGTGGAAAAGCCCGCCCGCCGGTAGATGCGGGCCAGGTCATCCCCCGGCTCCAGGTCGCACTTATTGACGCAGATCAGGGTGTCGCACCCCCGGCCGGCGGCGATGGCAGCCACCCGGTCAATAAGAAAGGGGTCGGTCACCGGCACCGCCTGGGAGGCCACCACCACCAGCAGGTCGATGTTGGCCACCGCGGGGCGGTAGAATTCATTTTTCCGGGGCAATATCTCGTCCAGAGCGCCGGAGCCGTCCTCCAAGGGGGTAAACCGCACCCGGTCCCCCACCAGGGGGGTGAGCCTGGCGTGGCGGTGCTTCCCCCTGGCCCGGCAGGTAGTGACGGCCTGCCCGTCGTCCACATAGTAGAAGCCGCTGAGGGCCTTTCGGATGATCCCCTCGCTCATGAGCCGAAGTCCACCGTATCGGTGTGGCTCAGCACCCCGTCAATATAGATGGCCAGCTCCTTCGTGCCCATCTCCGCCTTCCCTCGGATGGGGACGTCCACCGCCATATTCATATTGGCGTCCCAATCCTGGCTATAGACCTGGCTGCCGTCCATCAGTACCCGCACGTTAACAGTACCGCTGTGGCCGCTCAGCGAGACGCTGATTACTCTGGTCACCAGAGAGGGGTCGCTGCTGGGGTCAAGATCGGTCCCCGGGTCAGGGGTCTGGGTGGCGGGGTCGGGGCCCTTGCTGATAATCACGTTGACGGTAGTGCCCTTTTTGACCTTGGTGTCCTTCAGGGGGTACTGGCTGACCACCTTGCCCTCGTCCACCGTGTCGTCGTACTCAGGCTGAAACCGGCCCTCTGTCAACCCATACATATCCAGGGTGCTCCGGGCCAAGTCCGCAGTCATGCCGACCAGGTCAGGCATGGGGATTTCTTCCTCTGCCGGGCCCTTGCTGACCACCATGTGGACCTCGGTGCCGGGAGGCAGCTCCACTCCCTTCAGTGGGGTGTAAGAGATGATATATCCCTCGGGGATGGTGTCGTTATACTGGTACTCCGGGGGGGCAACGGGCTTCAGCCCCAGCTCCCGCAGCTCCCGGCTGGCGCTGCTGTAGTCCTTGCCGTCCAATTCGGGCATGGGGATGACCTTCGGCCCGCCGCTGATGGTAACGGTAATCTCGGTGATGGTATCTCCCACCTTATTCTCCGCCTTGGGATCCTGGTCGATGATGGTGCCCGGCTCGGCCTCGTCGGCCACCGTCTCTCCCTCAACCAGGGTAAACCGGCCCAAAAGCTCTGTGTCGCCCTTGACCTCCTCATAGACCTTGCCCACCAGATCAGGGACTGAGGTGGTCTCCATCGGGGCGAACATGCCGGGAAAAATGGTGTTGACCAGGAAGTAAACCACCAGTCCCACAAAGAGGAGCACCGCTGCGGCGGCCAGAAAGACAGGCCACACCGGACCTCTTCGGGGGTAGTCGTCCTCCTCGTCCTCCCAGCGCTGGGGGTAGTCCTCTTCCTGGCGGCTTCTCCGGCTCCGGCGGGAGACGGACGGGTAGCTGTCCTCGTAGCCGCGGCCCTGGCTGTAGTCCTCCTGATACCGCCGCTCCCCCACCGACCGGCCGCTGCCTGTGGACACTGTGCGGATCTGGGTGCGGTCGTCCTCAATCACCTCCTCCGGGTCAAACTCAGACGCGCTGTAGTCAAAGTTGATGCTGGGGTTCTTGCGGAACTCCTCCAGATCAGCCAGCATATCGTCAGCGGACAGATAGCGGTTATCCGGGTTGGGGGCCATCGCCTTCATGGTGATGGCCTCCAGGGCCTCGGGGATGCTGGAGTCCAGCTCTCTGGGGGAGAGGGGGATGGAGTTGATATGCTGGATGGCCACCGAAACGGGGGTATCCCCCTCGAAGGGCAGGCGGCCGGTAATCATCTCGTAGAGGACCACGCCGGCGGAGTACAGGTCGGACCGGGCGTCGATGTGGCTGCCTCTGGCCTGCTCTGGGGAGATATAGTGGACAGAGCCCAGGGCCTCCTGGGTGAGGGTGCTGTGCCCCCCGGAGGCCACACGGGCAATGCCGAAGTCAGCCACCTTCACGCTGCCGTCCCGGAGGACCATCACGTTGTGGGGCTTGATGTCCCGGTGGATAATCCCCCGGCTGTGGGCGTGGCCCAGGGCCTTGATAATCTGGGTGATGAAGTGGAGGGCCTCCCGCCAGTTCAGCTTGTTGCCCTTCTTCTGCATATACTGCTTCAGGGTAATCCCGTCGATAAGCTCCATGACAATGTATTCCAGCTCAGAGGAGCGGCTCACGTCGTACACGGCCACAATGTTGGGGTGGGACAGCATGGCCACGGCCTGGGACTCGTCGTGGAAGCGGCGGCGGAACTCGGCATCCTGGGACAGGTCCTCCCGCAGGATTTTAATGGCCACCAGCCGGTTCAGCCGGTGGCACCGGGCCTTATACACCTTGGCCATGCCGCCGGTCCCCACCAGCTCTAATATCTCATATCTGTTATCGAGTAATTTACCGATGTACTGATCCATGGTAAATATCCTCCTATTCTTAGCGTTTCACCAGCACCGCGGTCACATTGTCCGGCGCGCCCCGGCTCAGGGCGATGTCCAGCAGGCGCTGGCAGCACGCCTCGTCCTCGCCGCCGTGGATCACCTCGTAGAGCATCTCCTGCTCGTTGACCACGTTGCTCAGCCCGTCGCTGCACAGCAACAGATAGTCCCCAGGGGCCAGCGGCTGCCGGAAGCAGTCCGCCATCAGGACGGGCTCCGCCCCCAGAGCCCTGGTAATCAGGTTCTTGTGGGGGTGGGTCCGGGCCTGTTCCCTGGTCAGCTCTCCCCGCTCCACCAGGTCCTCTACCAGGGAGTGGTCTCTGGTGACCAGGACGATGCCCTCGCTGTTAATGTGGTAGGCCCGGCTGTCCCCCTCGTTGAGGATCACCGCCTCCGCCGCTCCGGCCAGCGCCGCCACCATGGTGGTGCCCATGCCGGCGCAGTCCTGGTCTTCCACCGAGCGCTGAAAGACAGCCTGATTGGCCACCGCGGCGGCGTGGCCCATCCGCTCCTCGTCGGGATCCTCGGGGCTGCCCCGGAAAAAGTGCTCCAGGAACAGCTCTACCGCCATGGTGCTGGCCACGTTCCCCGCCCGGGCCCCGCCCATGCCGTCGCAGACCAGGGCAAGGGCCCGCCCATCGTCCAGCAACTTTACGGCGTAGGCGTCTTGATTCTGTTGTCGTACCGCGCCGCGGTCGGTCACTCCCCATACCTGCATAGCCTTTAACCTCGTTTCTCGTGTCTGTGCGTCTCATCCATCGCCTTGCGGCGCAGCTGGCCGCAGGAGGCGTCAATGTCGCCCCCCAGCTTCCGCCGGACAGTGGCGGTAACCCCGTGTCCCTCCAGCCGCTTCTGAAAGGCCGCCACCCGGCGGCTGGGCTTGAGGGGGCTCTCCTCCACCTCGTTGAGGGGGATCAGGTTCACATGGGCCGGGGCGCCCTTCAGCCGCTTGGCCAGCAGGTCAGCCTGCCAGTCGGCGTCGTTCACCCCGTCGATCATAGCGTACTCATAAGAGATGCGCCGCCCGGTTTTGTCAAAATACCGGCGGCAGGTCTCCAGCAGCTTCTCCACCCCCACCCCCTTGTTGACAGGCATAATCCTGCTCCGGGTCTCATCGTCCGGGGCGTGGAGGGAAACTGACAGCGTTAATTGTAACCCATACCGGGCCAGTTTGTCAATTTGCTCCACTAAACCGCAGGTGGACAGGGAGATGTGCCGCATCCCGATATTCAGCCCCTCCGGGTGGTTTACCAGAGTGAGGAAGCGCAAAACCGTGTCAAAATTGTCCAGTGGCTCTCCAATTCCCATCAAAACGATGTTAGAAACGGGGGCTCCACTGTCAATTTGGGTAAATAAAACCTGATCCAACATTTCCGCCGGCGTCAGGTCCCGCACCTTCCCCGCGATGGTGGAGGCACAGAAGGCGCAGCCCATCCGGCACCCCGCCTGGCAGGAGATGCACACTGTGTTGCCATGCTGATAGCGCATCAGAACCGACTCCACACAGTTGCCGTCGGCCAGCTCCCACAGGTATTTGATGGTGCCGTCCTGCTGGGACACCTGCTTTTTGGCCACGGTGGGGGGCGTCAGGAGGGCGGTCTCCTCCAGCTTCTGCCGAAAGGCCTTGGACAGGTCGGTCATCTCCTCGAAGGAGGTAACGCCCCGATACAGCCACTTGAAGATTTGTTTTGCCCGGAAGGCGGGCTCTCCCAGCTCCTTCAGCCAGGCGGTCAGCTCCGGCTGCGTCATAGATTTTATGTCAACCAAAGGGTTCACCTCTCTCTGCGCAGCTTACTAATAAAAAATCCGTCCGTCCCCTGGCGGTGCGGCCAGAGCGTACACATCCCCGTCCGGGCCTCCCCCACATGCTCCGGCAGGGAGAAGCCCTCTGCCTTGAACCGGGGATGGTCCTTCAAAAAGCCCAGGACCACATCCTCGTTCTCCCGGCGCAGGAGGGTGCAGGTGGAGTAGACCAGCACCCCGCCGGGGCGCACGTACCGGGCGGCGTTGTCCAGAATGGCCCGCTGGACCTGGGGCAGGTCCTTCAGGGGTTCCGGGTCCTTATAGCGGATGTCCGGCTTCTTCCGGATTACCCCAAGGCCGGAGCAGGGGGCGTCCACCAACACCCGGTCAAAGGCGCTCTCCCACTCGGGGCGGAAAGCCTTCCCGTCAGCGGCCATGGGGGTGATGTTTTTAAGCCCCAGCCGGTCCGCCCCGGCCTGGATCAGCTTCTTTTTGTGGGGATGGAGGTCGCAGGAGACCACCTCGCCCTGTCCCTCCATCTGGATGGCACAGGCGAAGCTCTTGCCGCCGGGGGCGGCGCAGCAGTCCAGCACCCGCATCCCCGGCTTGGGGTCCAGGGCCAGAGCGGCCAATTTGCTGGCCGGGTCCTGGATGTAAAACAGCCCCTTCTGAAAGGCGGTCAGCCGCTCCAGATTGCCTGTCTTAGAGAGGATCAGGCAATCGGCCAGCCAGGGGTGGGGCCGAACCGCAGCGCCCTCCGCCTCCAGGGAGGCGGTCAGCTCCCCCACAGTGGTCCTGGTGGTGTTGACCAGCGCAGTGATGGGGGCCCGGCCGTTGTTGGCTGCCAGCAGCCGGGCCGTCTCCTCAGCTCCCATAGACGTGAGGAACTCCCGCACCAGCCATTCCGGGTGGGAGTAGAGGGTGGACAGGCAGCTCACCGGGTCATTCTGGGGGACGGTGGGCAGGCCGCCCAGGTTCCGCTCCAAATTGCGCAAAATGCCGTTGACCATCCCAGCCGCCCGGGGGTTTTTGCAGTGCTTCCGGGTCAGCTCCACCGAGGCGTTTACCGCCGCGCTGTGGGGAATCTTGTCCAGAAAGAGCATCTGGTAGGCCCCCAGCCGCAGGGCCTCCACCACCCGGCCCTCCATCCGCTTCAGGGGGAGATTGGAGAAGTGGGACAGGTAGAAGTCCAGCAGCAGCCGGTTTTGCAGCACGCCGAAGCACAGCTGGGTGGC
>JAAWEX010000109.1 GCA_022794495.1 Lawsonibacter sp.
CACGGCTACTGCCCGGAGGCTATGGCGGTAAGCTTTGTAGATCTCCTGGGCCGGGACAACTCCGCCGTGGGGATCTGGACCATCACCATGAACAACGGGGATGTGATCCGCCTGCACCAGACCTTGGAGATCCGGGTCATCCAGACGCTGGATTACTACCCGGAGGACTATGCCATGGAGACCGGGTCGGAGCTTCAGGCCCTCATCAACGAGATCGGCGAGACGGTGGATCCCTCTGCGGTGGTGAATATCCACCTTCCAGCGGCGGTCTATGAGGGAGAACTTACCATCGACAAGCGGCCGGTGAACCTGCTGGGCAGCACCGAGGGGGAGGGGCGGACCGTCTTCACCGGCGCTCTGCGCGTCACCACCGGGGCCAACGGCTGGATCAGCGAGATCAACGACATCGACTTTGTGGGCAGCGGCCGGGAGAATGTGGGGATCACCGCCGCCGCCCGGGTCCACCTGACGGGCTGCACCTTCACCGGCTGGAGGACCGCCGTGCTGACCCACGGCTATTCCTGGCTGAATTTCCGCTACTGTGAGTTTGCGGACAACACTGTGGGCTTCCACTTTAACGCCAGCCAGAGCACTGTGAGCCACTCTCAGTTTACCGGCAACCACTTCACGGAAAACGATACCGCCATCCTCTGGGAGGGAACGCCGGTGGATATAGCCATCAGCTTCCATGAGAGCGTCTTCGCCCACAACGGGACCGACATCGACAACCGCAGCGGTCAGCAAATAGATATCTCTCAGGCGGTCTTTGAGTAGTGCGGCCAATAAATATTAGACAGCGTTGAGCCGTTCCTGTGCGGAGCGGACAGCGCTGTCTGTTTTTTATAAATAAAATTTCTTCTTAGTGGTCACTTCCTGCCTGGTACGCATCAGACGCCCTCCTTCCTCCAAAGCTGATACTACAGCAGCTTTGAATCTGGCGGGTCAGCGCGTCCCTATCTTTGCTCCCCAAATTGGGGAGCAAAAATCTTGTTGTCCACGGCGAAAATGATGACCATAGCCACACCGCCGGTAACTACAGTGGTCACGATGCTCTGGATGGTGTTGCGCAAAGCCTCGTTTGGGATCAGCGCGATGGTGACCGGGTTCCACACGCAGGTAAACAGATTCATCACCAAGAATACCGCCACCGTAGCCAGGAAGTGCAGCCCAAGCTGCGGGGCCAGCGGGCCGTGGCTTTTGAAGGTCACATTCCTTTGAAGCGGAAAATTGATGCACTCGCCAAAGAAAATAGCGGTAAGATTTGCCAGGGTGTAGGCCAGCCCGCCGGCGGCCAGGGCGTTGCCAATGATGGCCAGGTTGAACTGGACGCCGAACAGAGCTACGGGGATATTGGGCCAGAGCCACTCGGCGTCCCCCACCACACCCCGAAACACATCCGGCAGGAACATCAGCATGACCGCTTTCAGCGCTGTGACCACCCAGCTGAAAATGAGGAACAGCCCGCCCTTGCGGACCCACTCCGCAGCCTTGGGGTGTTTTTGCGCAAAATCATTCATAAAATTCATTATAATCTCCCTTTATTTGATGGCGGCGGCAGCCTTGTGCTTCTTTCCTGCCCGGAAGAAGCCGCCGATGATCTGCCCCAGGCCCTTGAAGAAATGGCCGTTGACAATGATGAGGATACCCTCGGCCATTTTCATGGTACACATGCCGCCGGTCATCTTGGCGATGCCGCGGAAGGGCATATTGTAGTTGAACATCAGGTTCAGGTTAGGCTTGCCCTTCTCCATGCTCTTGTCGATCATGCCGGTCAGCCGCCGGTAGACAAAACGGGCAAGACCGCTCTTGGCGTAGTACATCTGGCAGATGGCGTCGTTCATGGTGAGGGTCCCGCTCCAGGCGCCGTCCGGGATGGGATGGCCCAGGAGCGTCTCAAACTGCCGGTCGGAGACAGACTTGATGCTTCCGGTGTAGTAGTCAGCCAGATCCTTGGGATTGTAGGGGTTAGGGGCCTCAGTACCCGGAACGGAGACCGTCCCGGTGAGCCTGATGTCCGCCACGGAGGCTCCTACCATGATCTGATACTCGCTGCCCTCCACCTCAAACTGGTTGGTTTTGATGTTGAAGTACCGGAACGCCCTGTCATCCAGGGGGATGGCGATGGTCTTGCTCTCCCCGGCCTTCAGGAAAACCTTGGCGAAGCCCTTCAGCTCCTTGGCGGGGCGGAACACCTGGGCGTCCTTCTTGCCCACATAGAGCTGTGCCACCTCCGCACCGTCCACCCTCCCAGTGTTGGTCAGAGTGAAAGCCGCCTCTCTATCAGTGACCTTCAGGCCGCTGTACTGGAAGGTGGTATAGCTCAATCCAAAGCCGAAGGGGAACAGGACGGGCACATTCGCTGTCTCATAGTAGCGGTAGCCCACATACAGGCCCTCCCGGTACTCGGCGGTGCGCTGCTTGGCGGGGAAATAGGGAGCGGAGGACACATCCTCGTACTTGATGGGATAACTCTCGGCCAGCTTGCCGGAGGGGTTGATCTCCCCCACGAGGGCCTTCAGCACAGCGGAGGCCCCAGCCTGGCCGCAGAGGCAGCCGTGGATCACCGCCTTGCACTTGTCCAGCCAGGGCATCTCCACAGCGGACCCGGCGGACATCACTGCCACCACGCTGGGGTTGACGGCGGCAACAGCCTCCAGCAGGTCGATCTGACTCTGGGGGAGCTTCATGTGGGGACGGTCCAGGCCCTCGGACTCGCTGATCTCGTCCAGACCGATGTACAGCAGAACAATGTCCGCCTTTTTTGCCAGCTCCACCGCTTTGGCCTGCATGGCGGGGTCACCCTTGCCGCTGCGGGGGTAGCCCGGCTCAAAACCGGCCACCTTCAGGTCAAAATTGCCGATTACGTCCATAGTGTTGTCTACTTTTGTGGCGTTGACCACGGAGGAACCCGCTCCCTGATACCGGGCGTTCTGGGCAAACTCGCCGATGACGGCCACCTTCGTGCCCTTCTTCAAGGGCAGGATATTTTCTTCGTTCTTCAGCAGGACGATGGACTGCTCCGACGCTTTCATGGCCATTTTATGGTGGGCGCCGGTGTCGAAGGGCTTGCCCTCCAGGGGAGCGACGGCGGCGGTGACGGGCAGGATCACATCCAGAATCTCGTCCACCCGCTGATTGATGATCTCCTCGCTGATTTTACCGTCCTTGACGGCCTGGACCAGCTCCAGGTCGGAGTCGCCGCCGGTGGTGGGCATCTCCAGATGGGAGCCAGCCCGGACGCCCTCGATATGCTCGTTGGAGCCGCCCCAGTCGGAGACCACAAAGCCGTCGAAGCCCCACTCGTCCCGGAGGACGGTGTTCAGATGTCGAAGTGGACCGTCTCGGAGGCGTTGGGCTCCAGAAGTCCGGTCTTGCCGAACTGGACCAGGTTGACGCTGGCCTTCTCAATGCCGCCGTTGGTGTAGGGCGGGGTAAAGTAGACCTCGACGACCTCCTTGCCGGCGGTGGAGCCGGTGTTGGTCACCTTCACGTCGAAGGAGATCACGCCCTGGTAGGCGCCGTCGTTCTCCACCATCTGCCGGCGCAGGTCGTCCACGTTGTCATAGCCGAAGTTGTTCCAGGTGGGGGTTTTGGTCAGGTCCTTCACATAGGTGTCGGCGGTGCGGCCGGAGGGATTGACCGCGCCGGAGAGAATTTGACCCAGAGGGGCCATGCCGGTATTGCCGGTGCCGGGGGCCAGGATGACCGCGCCGATCTGGGGATAGTCGTCCACCCAGCCCAGCTCCATGGCGTTGTTGGCGTTGATGACCACCACCACGTTGTCAAACTCGGCGCACACCTTCTCCACCATATTCTCCTCGGTGACGGACAGCTCCAGGTAATGCTCACCCTGCTCAAAGTCGTCATAGCTGCCGTTGTTGGTATAGGTGCCCTTGAAGTAGTCGTAGTTGCTGGGGGCGTAGGACACCTGCTCCTCAATGTTATAGGTGCCGTGAATCAGGGCGTACATATCGGTGGGCAGGTCGGCGTTCCACCGAATCAGGCCCCGCAGGCCCTTTTTGGCCTTCCCGGCGGCAGCCAGGACCACAACCATAATCACCAGGGCCGCAAGAATGGCATAGATATAGCCGCTGCACATCTTTAAATAAGATGTAAAATAAGCGGTGCTGACGCCCATCGGGCTGTAGATGGGTGACAGCAGGTTCGCAAGCAGATTTGTCATATTTACCTCTCCTTTTCCGTTTTGCCGGGACATGCCGCCGCCCCGGACCTTGACAAGACGCATCATAGCACATTTTATTCTCCTCAACACACTCCCCGCACAAACTGCTTGTTTTTTTGCGCAAACTGCTTTGACTTATATAACTTCTGCACAAAAAAAGCGCCGATTGTTTGACATTTCAAACAATCGGCGTCTTAATGGGGATGACGATATTCAGTTCAAACCAGCTGTCTCTGGTATGGATCGTCATTGTTCCCCCGTACTTTTCGGCGGCACGGCGGATAGACTTGACTCCGAAGCCGTGATAAGCGCCGTCCCCCTTGGTGGAGACGGGCAGGCCGTCCTGAAATTCCGGCGTGTCCTCGCAGTAGTTGCCGCACTGAATGACCAGAAAATCCCGTTTGGCATATACCGCCAGGTGGATCAGCCGCTTCTTTTTGTCCTGGATGGTCAGCTCGCACTCGATGGCGTTGTCCAGCACCGAGTTGCCCGTTTTGTTCTGTGCCTCGTAGGTGCGGATCTCCTCCTCCATGCCGTCCAGGAAATCCAGCCGCCGCTGGGCGTGGAGCTCACAATCGAGCAGCAGCAGGTCGAACTCCGGCTGATAGCGTTCCACCAGGTCCTCGCCATTGTCATAATGGGTGATCCGGAAAGTCCGGCCGGTCTCCTGGCTGTAGCTGTCCAAAAACTGCCGCAGCTGTCTGGCGCACTGGGGATCATCCTCTGCAATCAAAACACGGATCATGCGTCTGCCCTCTTTTCTTAAAGTTTTAAAAACAGAAGTTAACAGCCAAATATTGTGGAAATTATATCATTTTTATCCACCTTAATTCAATACTATTTTGAAAAACCTGGAGGAATAGCCTTTTCCCACAGGCATCTGAGACTCCTCCTCAAAATTTTGCTTGACTTGTCTGAATGCTCTTGCGTTTTTCGTGCCCCCATAGTAATATAGAGCAAACCAAAAGTAAAACAGCAATTATTCGATTTTTAACAAAATTTTTTTGTGGAGGCGGTTTTATGGACCTGATCAGTCTGTACTACTTTTCCGAACTGGCCAAGGATCTGCACATGACCCGGACGGCCAACCGGCTGTTCATCTCTCAGCAGACCTTAAGCAACCACATTCAGCGGCTGGAGGACTACTACGGCACAAAGCTGTTCTACCGCAAGCCCTCCCTCTCCCTGACTACCGCCGGGGAGTTTGTACTGAGCTTTGCCCGTGTGGTCAACAAGGAGCAGGTGAATTTGAAGGACATTCTGTCTGACATCGCCCACCAGGAGCGGGGGGTGCTCCGCTTCGGCGCCAGCAATCTCCGGCTGAACATGTGTCTGCCCGCCATTCTGCCTCAGTTTTCCGCCCGCTATCCCCATGTAGATATCCGGATCACCGATGCCGTTACCAAGCAGCTGGAGCCGTTGGTGCTGAACGATTCCCTGGATTTTGCCATCACCCTCAACGGGGAGGATCACCCCCGGCTGGTCAGCCACCAGCTGATGGATGACCAGGTCTATCTCTGTGTAGCCGACACCCTGCTGCAGAGCTACTACGGAGTGGAGGCTCAAATTCTGAAGGAGAAGGCAATCCGTGGGGCGGAGGTGAAAGACTTTGCCAGGCTGCCCTTCTGTGTTTTTAACAACCGGGCCGGCCGGCAGATCAACCAGTGCTTCGAGGCGGCCAATATCACCCCCCGGGCCTACATCACCAGCACCTACACCCGGATTGGAACTATCGCGTGCTTCCAGCGGTTGGCCGCCTGCTTCATCTCTCAGATGAGCTTGGTCAGCCAGGGGGACAAGATTCCGGCCGACCTGAATATCTTCCCCCTGCACTACAAAGGACAGCCCCTGACCCAGAGGCTGTCCCTGATTCGCATGAAAGACCGCTACCTATCCCACTACTCCAAATTTTTCCTGGACCAGCTGTTTCAATATTTCAGCGGTGTGGAGAGCATACACATGGAGCGAATGGTTTAATTGCCGGACGCCTTTCAGTCACTGGCTGAATTTCTCCAGCGTAATCTTCCCGGCCTGCTCTGCCGCAAGGCAGCAGGCGGGCATTTTTCATGCTCTCATGCAATGTCGGCTGCATAGTCCTTGAAAGAGTCAATCCACAAGACCTATTACGAACTGCCGCTGTTCCTCACGCAGAGACGGTAACAAGGGTGTTGGAAATCGCGCCGTCCCAACGGCGTCAACTTTTATGCGTAGCGGGATAATTTCTAAATATGTAGGCCAAAAATCAGAGGCAGATTGTAACCACGGTCTGCCCCTGATTTTCATGTGCCGCATACACATGTTTAACAAATGCCAATCTCAATTTGCGGAGACTTTTTCTCTCAGTTGCATTTGTGTTACCAAAGAGAGAATTCCCTTCCTTTATTCTTAATTTACGTGTTGTTCTCCTCAAAATTCTCGACCTGTTCCATGACTTTGCGGAAAACCTCAGGGCTATATTGCGGCGGGTATCACTTTGTCTTCGCCATACTCAAAATTGTACTCATCGCGCAACGTCATCAAAATATCATAAAAGGCCTTTTCTTCAAAAGTGAGTCCAATTTTACGGAAGCTCTCACGGTCAGCATTCATTTCTCTCAAGATCCGTAGAGCCTGTTCAGTGGCGTTCTTTATAATTTCCTCAGACGTTTGCTCTTGGGCCTCGCCAGCCTCTTCCGCAGTCAGATGTTTTCTTCGTTCATGATACTGTCTGATTGTTTCCTCAAGCATTTCCTGGTATTTCTTCGCAGCGATCTGGTTTGTTTTTCCATACTCTGTTATTTGTTTGCGAAGCAATTTTACCAGTAACTCCAACTTAGATGCCGGCATTTTTACATCTGAAAGTTTTTCAAAATACTCAGGGCTAAAAATATCCTCTTGCTCCCCATCTTCAAGGACATTCTCGACTTCGTTGTATTTCAACGCCTCTTCAACCATTCTTGCAACATGGCGATTCATCGTGTCGGTATCAACTTCTGTGTCTGTTCCGTTCATCTTGCGGATAAAGCCCGCAATTGCCATAAAGCACTGTGCAAGGGCAGACTCATCTTCAGCTAATTCCCCAGAGGGCTGGCAAATATCATAAGCCATACGCATCCTCTTTACAGTCTTCAAAAAATATATTTTGAAAGATACTTTGCTGATACGCTTACCGCCCTGGCTTTCTGTTTGTAGCTCCTGTGTAGAAACAAAAACATATTCAGCTGCCTTTGCCAAAAGTTTATACCTAAGGGCTGGATCTCCGGCAGGGTCAAGGAATGGCGTTAAATCATAGCCAGCAAACAGATCCTTTAGAATCGACAGTTCTTCTCTGAACATACCCGTGGCCTGTTCCACATCATCAGCCGATGGCGCGATGGAGTTGTCCCCCCCATAGATTTTCATAGCTTCACGCATATTATCACGGATGCCGATATAGTCAACAATAAAGCCAAACTCTTTACCTGGATATTTTCTGTTAACCCGGCTGATTGTCTGGATCAGTAAGTGCCGTTTCAGCGGTTTATCATTATACATGTATGTAAGGGAAGGAACGTCAAAACCCGTAATCCACATGTCTACAACTATCGCTATATGGAAATTTGACATATCCTGCTTGAATGCCGCATCCAATTCTTCCGAACGCTTGCTGTTCCGAACGCCTCCAAGATAGTTATACATATCTTTATCGTCATCTTTTCCAACACTTGCCACCATTGCAATGAAGGGCATCGGTTTTAATTCGCGCAACTTCTCTTCGGAAACGGAGATTCCATCCGGAATCTTCTTTTCGATAAACCATTCCGGATACTTGTCCCTAAACTTTTGCAGCAGGTCATAGGCAATTGGCCTGTTGGAGCACACAATCATTGCCTTCTGCACCCTATCTGGATCGTTGGCACACGCGGAAACATAGTGGTCATGAATATCGACAGCAAGGCGCTCTAAGCGGGAAGATTCCCCCAGAATAATCTCCATGGAACTCATTGCCTTTTTACTGGCTTCGATGTCTTCTTCCGTTGCGCCTTCATCAAAGCATTTCTTATAATAATCCTCAATCTGCCTGACCTTTTCCTGGTCGAGCAAAACTTTAGCGATTCTGGGGTGATACTTAATGGACACCGTGAGCCCGTCAGCGACTGCCTGATCCATGGTATAGCGGTCAATTTCAGCGCCAAACGTCTGGTATGTCTGGTCAATTGGCGTACCGGTAAAACCAACAAACGTGGCCTGGGGAAATGCCTCTTTTAAGACCTTAGCGTATGGCTTGGACACCATAGCCCTCATATTTTTATCCGCATCTTTACTAAATTTGATTCTGATCGCGTGCTCGATTTGAGTTCTATGGGCTTCGTCAGAAAAGCAGATAATATTTGGCCGGTCGCTAATCAGCCCAACTTTATCATCTTTTCGATCGCAGAATTTTTGAATCGTACAGATGTAAAAACCACCGCTTTTACGGGCGCCGAGTTCCTGCCGCAGTACGCTGCGGCTGGGGACAACGCGGACCTCTCCAAGATTCAGAAACTCCTTGCTTTTGGTAAAGAGTTTCGCGCCCTGCTTTTGCAACTCGTCCCGGTCAACGATCATCACAATGGTGGGGGACCCTATTTCCGGCACATCGGTACAGCGCAGGGCAAGCTGGCGGGCCAGAAATGCCATGGTATATGTCTTGCCACAGCCAGTCGCGCCAAAATAGGTGCCGCCCTTGCCGCTTTTTTCAACAACGGACTTGACTATGCTCTTCTTCAAAAGGCGTGCAGCAAAAAATTGCGGATACCGGCAAACAATCTCTCTTTCCTCACTATCATATTCGCTGTCCTGAAAATAGATGTAGTCACGGAAAATCTCAAGAAATCTTTCCGGGCTGTACACGCCCTTTATCATGGTTTGCATTTCCTCAAAAGGAAGTGTAGACACCTTGTCCCCGTCATTTACCC
>JAAWEX010000110.1 GCA_022794495.1 Lawsonibacter sp.
CGCGAGGCGCTGATGGAGCACGTGTGGAACTACGAGGGCTACGTGGGCGACGTCCGGGCGGTGGACGTGGCCGTCCGCCGCCTGCGGGAAAAGCTGGAGGACGACCCCGGCTCTCCCATGTTCATCAAGACCAAGCGGGGCATGGGCTATTACTTCGGGGAGTAACCCCGTCCCGCCCGCAGGCGGAAAAAGGCTTCCCCTTTAGGGGAAGCTGGCACGGCGAAGCCGTGACTGATGAGGCCGACAACCGGGGCGCTCCGCTAAACGGCCTCATCCGTCAGCGCCTTTGGCGCTGCCACCTTCCCCTAAAGGGGAAGGCTTTTAGGCGCACAAATGAGAGAGAGGAGGTCCCGTCCATGCTGCGCAGCTTACACATGAAGCTGGTAATGATTCTGGTGCTGCTGATTCTGTCGCTGATGATGGTGGTGGGGGCCTTCCTCATCAACTCGGTGACAGCCTTCTACCTGGAGGACTTCTACAGCCAGATGTCCGACGTATTCCAGAACCCGGTGCTCTACCACGACTTGACGACCCCCTCGGACGAGGAGGAGAACGGGGCGCGGCAGCTGGAGCGGGTGCTGGACGCCTACGCCGGCGAGCTGGGGGTGGACAACCGCAACCGCAAGCTGTATATCCTGGACAGCAACGGCGTGCCCCTGGTCTCCCCCGACGGGGAGGGGGGAAAGCTGGAGTACACGGAAAACCTGGTGTTCGCCCTGGGCACGGGGCTGAAGACCAATGAGGCCGGAGACGAGAGCAACCTGGCCCTGGACTATATGGACGTGGCCATCCCCATCCACCGGGGCGGGGAGGGCTACATCATCTACATTTTGGACAACAAGGCCACCTCTAACGACCTGACCGACCAGATGCTGGTGCTGATTATCGAGGCCCTGGTGTTCGGCCTGGTTATCTCGGTGCTGCTGTCCTTCCTGCTGTCCAAAACCATGGTGACCCCCATCCAGAAGCTGACCGAGGGGGCCATGCGGATGGCGGAGGGGGACTTTTCCCGCAAAATCGAGGTGCCCTCCCAGGACGAGATCGGTGTGCTCACCGATGCCTTTAACGACATGTCCGCCCAGCTGCGGGACACCCTGCGGCAGGTGGAGAACGAGCGCAACAAGCTGGACACCCTTTTTCTCCACATGACCGACGGGGTGGTCGCCTTCTCCCGGACGGGGCGCGTCATCCACTCCAACCCCGCCGCCGCCCGGATGCTGCGCCGCTCCATCGGGCCGGATACCACCTATGAGGAGCTTTTCGGCGGCATCGCCCCTCTGGAGCAGGCGCTCTGTGCGCCAGATCACCTGGAGGAGGAGCTGCGGGTTCGGGACAGCTTTTTCCAGCTGCTTATGGCCCCCTTCAACCGGGGCCGGGCGGGGGAAGGGGCGCTGGCGGTGCTCCACGACGTCACCGAGCAGCGGAAGAATGAGGAGATGCGCCGGGAGTTTGTGGCTAACGTCTCCCACGAGCTGCGCACCCCCCTCACAAATATCCGCTCCTACGCCGAGACCCTCACCGAAAGCGCCGGGGAGATGCCCCCGGACATGGAGAAGAAATTTTTGGGGGTCATCCTCAACGAGAGCGACCGGATGACCCACATTGTTCAGGACCTGCTCACCCTGTCCCGGTTCGACTCGGAGCGGGGGGAGCTGAAGCTGGCCCGTTTCTCCTTCGAGGACGCGGTGCAGGACATCTACAACGCCGTCTATATGGACGCCCAGAAGCACAGCCACACCCTGACCCTGGAGATGGAGCCCGGAATGCCGAAAATCTTGGCCGACCGGGAGCGCATCCTACAGGTGATGATGAATATCGTCTCCAACTCCATTAAATACACTCCCGACGGGGGACACATCGACATCTATGCCGGCCGGAAGCGGGACCGGGTGTGGATGGTGGTGGACGACGATGGTATCGGCATCCCCGAGGAGGACCGCCCCCGTATCTTCGAGCGGTTCTACCGGGTGGACAAGGCCCGGTCCCGCCAATCCGGGGGTACCGGTCTGGGGCTGTCCATCGCCAAGGAGATTGTAGACCGGCACCAGGGCCGGATTACCCTGCTGGACAAGGATGGGCCCGGCCTGGCCATCCGCCTGGAGCTGAACATTGAGGGACCTGGGGATGGAAAATAAGAGAAGACGCCGGGCCGTCGAGGCCCTGAAGGACGTGCTGATCGTCCTGTTGTCCTGTTCCGCCGTGTGGCTGGCGGTGCGCACTCCCCTGGCCGTCCCCCTGCGGGGCCTGCTCCAAGGGGAGGGCGCCCAGCTTCCCCCCGGCCAGAGCCAGGCGGAGGGCCGGGCAGAGGCGGCGGTGCCGATGGCCATGGCGGTGAATCTGCCCGCTGCCGCCGGGATGCCTGAGGGGAGCGAGAGCGTCCGCCATGGCCTGCGCTATGACCAGGCCTCCTGTCAGGAGCTGTTTCAGAAGATTGTGGGCCCTCTGGCTGAGACGCTGTCCAGCGCGGCTGCGCCGGAGCAGGTGACGCCCGAGGAGTGGCAAGAGGCTCTGACCGGAACGCTGGGGGTCTATATGGACTTTCAGGGTCAGGTTCCCATGCCCGTGCTGGTGGGCTGGCTGAGCGGAGAGGAGACCCAGCTTACCGCCGCTGTCCGCCGGCTGGCCCTGGTGGGCAGGGAGGAGGGGCTGGAGCTTTACTACCGGGACGAGGAGGATGGAAGCTACTACCGCTGCCGCTCCCAGGCCACCAGCCTGTACTCCCTGGAGCAGGCTCTGGAGGGCCTGACGGACAACGGGGCCTTCTATGCCTTTGAGTCAGAGCAGTACGCCGGCCTGGACCCGGATACCCTGCTGCTGCCCGACGCCCCTGCACCAGCGGTGTACGCGGCGGTCAACCCCATGAGCTCCACCCAGGGGGCGCTGGCCAGCCTGGTGCGGGACCTGGGGTTTTCCCTTAACTCTACCAGCTTCTACTCCACTGACGAGCAGGTAGCCCGCAGCGGGGATGACAGCGTCCGCCTGTCTGACCGGGGAATCGCCCAGTACACCTATGAGGAGAAGGACGGGAGCGGACTGTTTCCCGTTCTCAGACTGAGCAACGCCGGAAGCCTGTTCGACAGCGTGGAGACCTGCCGTCAGACCGCCCTGTCCGCCATGGGCAGCCGGTGCGGCGAGGCCAGACTCTACCTCATGTCCGTCCGCCAGACCGACCGGGGCCTGGAGATCGACTTCGGCTACAGTCTGAACGGCGTTCCGGTCCTGCTGGACCGGGGCTGCGCCGCCCGCTTTGTGGTGAACAGGGGACAGGTGGTCCAGTTCTTTATCTATCTGCGCAGCTACACCTCCAGCGGAACCGCCAGCCTGGTGCTGCCCCCCCGCCAGGGGGCGGCGGCCCTTCTGGCCGGAGGCCTGGAGGGGGAGGAGCTGCTGCTCACCTACGCCGACGGCGGAGGAGATACCATACAGGCCGGCTGGTCGGCCAGAGGGGGCTAAGACCATGCCGTGGAGCAAGCTGAAAAATATTATCCTGATTATTTTGACGGCAGCCAATCTCTGCCTGCTCGCCCTGGTGGCCATCCCCACCCTCCAGAGCGGGCGGCTGCTCAGCCGGGCCAGGGAGGACGCCATCCTGCTCCTCCAGAGCAAGGGGGTGCAGGTGGACGCCGGGGCGGTCCCCCAGTCCATGGACCTGCCGCCCCAGGTTGTGAAGCGGAGCCTGGAGGGAGAGGAGCGGGCCGCCGCCGCCCTGCTGGGCGGTCCGGTCACCGCCGAGGCGCGGGGGGGCGAGGTATACAGCTATTCCAACGACAAGGGGTCGATCCAGTTTCACTCAGACGGAACCTGCTCCGCCCAGCTGGAGCCGGGGGCGGTCCCCCTGGGGGAGGACCGGGCGGCCGGCTGTCTGGCCCTTCTGAAAAAGATGGGTGTGGAGGGGACCATCCTGGAGGAGGAGGGGGATACCCTGCTGTTCCGCCAGACCTGGGAGGGCTGGCCCCTGTTCACCCAGCAGACAGCCTTGATCTGTCAGGAGGGCTGTCTGACGGCCATCACTGCGGGCCGTATCCTGGCGGTGAACCCCCAGCCCGACCCCGCAAGACAGGCGGTGACGGTGGCCACGGCGCTCATCGACCTGCTCAACGGGGTGACCGCCCTGGGCGACGTGTGCAACCGGATTGACGTGATTGAGCCGGGGTATATCACAACCGCCGCCCTGTCCGGCTCCGCCGTCCTTACCCCGGTTTGGCGGGTGACCACCGACACCGGCGTCTATCAGCTGGACGCCGTCAGCGGAGAGGTGACGAGGGTATCCTAAAAGGAGTCGGAACAGCATAAATTGTGCAATGTAGGGCAAGGGCTCTGCCCTTGCCTTGTTACAGAGGCGGAAACCTGTTTCAGGCAGGGGCAGAGCCCTTGCCCTACATCACGGACCCCTTGCAATTTATCTCCAAGGAGGAACCCTATGTCACATTCAACCGCCCCCATCGGCGTCCTGGACTCCGGGATCGGGGGCTTCAGCGTGGCCAAACAGGTGCAGCGGCTGCTGCCCCGGGAGAATCTGCTCTACTTCGGCGACGGCGCCCACATCCCCTACGGCAATCACGGGGAGGAGACCATCGCGGCCATGGCCCAGTATATGATTTCCTTTCTGGAGGAGCGGGGGGTAAAGGCCCTGCTGGTGGCCTGCAATACCATCTCCTGCATCTTGGAGCGGTGCGCCCTTTCCTGCCCCGCCTTCAACGCCGTCCAGGCGGGGGCGGACGCGGTGGCCGGGCTGGAGGTGGACAAGGTGGGGGTGATTTCCACCGTCTTCACCCACAACTCCCAAATTTATCCCCGGAGGATCCTGGCCCAAAGCCCCAGAAAGCTGGTGGTGCTCAGCTGCGGCTGTCCCGACCTGGCCCGGCTGGTGGAGCACAGCCTGGGCGATCCGGAGGGGATGGCCCTGGTGGAGGAGAACCTGCGCCTGGAGCTGGAGCACATGGTGCGGGAGGAACGGGTGGACTGCTGCGTCCTGGGCTGCACCCACTACCCCCTGGTGACGGACAGCATCCAAAAGCTCTACCCCGGCCTGCCCCTTATCGACCCGGCGGAGGAGATGGCCCAGGCGCTGAGGGCTTACCTGGACCGGGAGGGGCTGGCCAATCCCCAGACCGCCCCCGGCACGCTGAGCGTCTACACCACTGGCGACGTGGAGGAGTACGCCCTCCGGGCCCGGCAGGTGGGGCTGGAGCGGGTCAGCAAAGTGGAATATTACCCGCCTATGGACATTTCGTAGGGGCGGCCCCAGGCCGCCCGCTTTCCAAAAGACAGGAGGTGCGGCAATGAGATTATTGCCAATGAAGAAGGGGATTAATTTTTCCGGGATAGAGCTGTTTGACGTTCTGCTGAAGGTGGACTTTGACGCCCTGGTGGAGTTTCTCAACAGCCGCGGCGGCCTGAACGGGGTGGAGGAGTACGGCCGGACGGCCCTGATGGAGCTGACCATCGGCCGGGTCCGGGATACGGTGGAATCTTGGAACAGGCAGGAGGGCGGGCTCTACGCCCAGGAGGGCCGGAACGAGCTGATGCGGGCCTTTTTCCGCCGGTGCCGGGATTTTTCCCTGGAGTATCTGCTCCAATTTGAGAACGAGTTTGCCCAGAGGCTGGTGGAGCTGGGCTGCAATATCAACCAGCGGGACCGCTACGGCTTCACTGCCCTGCGCTACGCGGTACAGGACAAAAATTACGAGATGGCCGAGTACCTGCTGAGCTGTCCCGGGGTGGAGTTCCAGGATGTCACCCCCAGCATGGATGACCGGATGGACAGCATCCTGGTCCGGGGCGGCTGTGATATCTTCACACCCCGAACCAGTATGCTCCAGGGCTGCAAGCGACCCTTCCTGGAGGGCTGGCTGAACTGGCACCAGGGGAAGGGGGACACCGTCCCCTGGATGTCCTGCTGGAAGGACTTCTCCCTGACCCTAGCTGCTGTCCAGGAGATGTATCCCGACCGCCTGCCTGAGATTCCGCCCTTCTATCTGGACACGGTGGAGTATGACTTCCTCTTTCAGGATTTTACCGACTACAACACCAAGCCCTTCGCCAGCAAGAAGGCCATGACGGCGTTCATCAAAGGGCTGGGGAAGGGGCTGGACAGCCGGGACGAGAGGGGGAGGAACCTGCTGTCCTGCTGCGCCCTGCTCTACCGGTACTACAGTGAGGACAGGCACTTTCAGGCCGACGCCCGCCGGGCGGCGAAGCGGGCGGGAGAGCTGCTTGCCATGGGCATCTCCCTGACCCAGCCGGATTTTGCCGGCAAGACCCCCCAGGACCACCTGAGAGAGGCGGGGCTGACCGCCTTGCAGCCGTAGAAAGACGGGCGGACAAGGTCCGCCTCTACAAAAGAGAAACGAGGAACCTCCCATGTCAGAACTGCAATTTACCATCCCCACCTTGTTCGGTCTGGAGGGGATCTGCGCCGACGAGGTCCGGCGGCTGGAGCTGCCCCAGGTGAAGGCGGAAAACGGCCGGGTGCTGTGTACCGGGTCGGAGCGGGACCTGCCCCGGCTGAATCTGAACCTGCGCACCGGCGAGC
>JAAWEX010000111.1 GCA_022794495.1 Lawsonibacter sp.
CATGTTGGCGGAGCGGAAGATGGGCACGTCACAGGCGGCGGCCCCCACCTGGGCCACCTGCTCCGGGGAGTAGCCGGTGGTGGCCAGCACCAGGGGGATTTTTCGGGCCCGGGCAAACTCCAGCAGGCCGTCCAGGGCGGCGGGGGAGGAGAAGTCGATGACTGCATCGGCCTCACTATTGAACTGAGCGGGGGAGGTGTAGACGGGAAACTCCCGGTCGGCCGCGCCCAGCACATCGAAGCCGGCGCACACCTCCACCGCGGGATCGTTGGCGCACAGGGCCTCCACCACCCGGCCCATGTGGCCGTTGCAGCCGGAAATGATTATCTTCAGCATAGTATGCTCCTTTCGATGGCTCCCTCGCTAGGGGAGCTGTCGCCGCCTGCGGCGGTGACTGAGGGAGTTTTTTTACAGCAGGCCCATCCGCTCCATAGAGGCCCGGAGGGTGGCCAGATTTTTCTCTGAGATGTCGCACAGGGGCAGGCGCAGGGGGCCGGCCTCCATACCCATCAGGTTCATGGCCGCCTTGATGGGGATGGGGTTGACCTCGCAGAACAGGGCGTCGATCAGGTCCATATACTTGATCTGGAGCTTGGAGGCGGCGGCAAAGTCGTTGTCCAGACACAGGTGGCTCATCTCCACCATGACTTCGGGGATGATGTTGCTGGCCACCGAGATGACCCCTTTGGCCCCCAGGGCCATCATGGGCACCACCTGGTCGTCGTTGCCCGACCAGATGTAGAAGTCGTCGGGGCAGAGGTAGCGGGTGTGGGCCAGAAGGGAGAAATTGCCGCTGGCCTCCTTCACGCCGTTGATTTTGGGATTTTCGGAGAGAATCTTGTAGGTGTCAGCGGTGAAGGACACGCCGGTGCGGCTGGGCACGTTGTAGAGGATGATGGGCAGCTCGGTGCGGTCGGCAATGTACTCATAGTGCTTGATAAGGCCGGTCTGACTGGCCTTGTTGTAGTAGGGGGTGACGTGGAGCAGGGCGTCGGCGCCGGAGTCCTGGGCGTGCTGGGACAGGTAGACGGCGGCAGAGGTGTCGTTAGAGCCCGCGCCGGCAATCACCTTTACCCGGTGGTCCACCCGCTTAACGCAGAACTCCACGGCGGCGATGTGCTCCCGGATGGACATGGTGGCTGACTCGCCGGTGGTACCGCAGACGCACACCGCGTCCACGCCGGCCTCAATCTGGCTGTCGATCAGCTTCCCGAAGGCGTCGTAGTTGATGGTGCCGTGGCCGTCGAAGGGGGTGACCAGGGCGGGGCAGGCGCCGGTGAAGACTGGAGTTCTCATAATGAAACGCACCCTTTCCAATAATTTCAATTACTTTCCCATATAATCGGTTCTTTTAGATTATGTTCTTGAAGAATATCGGCCTCAATTTTCTCATACAGGTCAAGGCCCTCCGACGTATCAGGCGGAGGCAGAACAGGCTTGGCATGAATATGGCCGCCAAAAAACATATCCATCGCGGTGTAGTAGTAAGGCCAGTCGTGGCCTTCCAGAGAGGCGGATAAGAAATTGTCAATCCCCTCAAAGAAAGGAATCCGCTGTTCCACGCAGATATCTGCATCTTGGTAGGAGACGCCGGCATATCTGACGATCAGCCATTTAATCAGCTCACAGTAGCTGAGCTGATTAACAATAATCGTGTCTTTTCCAGCTGACAATACGATATTGTCTCTCATGCCCTGTGGTCAATATAACCCTCGGCGCACAGCAGCTCGGCCAGCAGGACCCCGCCGCCGGCGGCGCCCCGGAGGGTGTTGTGGGACAAGCCCACAAACTTGTAGTCGTACTGGGTGTCAGGACGGAGGCGTCCGGCGGAGATAGCCATGCCGCCCTCCAGCTCCCGGTCGGTCCTGGCCTGGGGACGGTCGGGCTCCTCGAAGTAGTGGATAAACTGCTTGGGGGCGGAGGGGAGGTTCAGCTCCCGGGCCCGGCCCTTGAAGCTCCTCCAGATCTCCTTGATCTGCTCCTCAGTGGGCTTTTTGCCCTCCTTGAAGCGGACGAATACGGCGGCAGTGTGTCCGTCGGAGACGGGCACCCGGAGACACTGGGTGGTGATGGCGGGGCTGGCGGCCTTGACGATCCTGCCGTCCTCGATGTGTCCCCACACCTTCAGGGGCTCCTGCTCGCTCTTCTCCTCCTCGCCGCCGATATAGGGGATGAGGTTATCCACCATCTCGGGCCAGCGCTCGAAGGTCTTGCCCGCGCCGGAGATGGCCTGATAGGTGCAGGCCAGGACGCAGTCGATCTCGTAGCCCGCCCGCATCAGGGGGGTGAGCAGGGGGGTGTAGCTCTGGATGGAGCAGTTGGACTTGACGGCGATAAAGCCCCGCTTGGTGCCCAAACGCCTGCGCTGGGCGTCGATGATCTGGATGTGGCCGGCGTTGAGCTCAGGCACCACCATGGGCACGTCGTCGGTCCAGCGGTTGGCGGAGTTGTTGGACACCACCGGGCACTCGGCCTTGGCGTATCGCTCCTCCAGGGCGCGGATCTCGTCCTTTTTCATGTCCACAGCACAGAAAACGAAGTCTACCATACCGGCAATTTTCTCCACATCGGCCTGGGCGTCCAGCACCACCAGAGCCTTGGCCTCCTCCGGGATGGGGGATTTCATCGCCCAGCGGCCGGCTACGGCCTGCTCATAGGGCTTTCCGGCGGAGCGGGGACTGGCGGCCAGGGCGGTGAGCCGGAACCAGGGGTGGTTTTCCATCAGGGTGACGAAGCGCTGACCTACCATGCCGGTAGCGCCGATAATGCCTACTTTGTACTTTTCCATTCCAAATAACCTCCATTATCATTCCAGCCTATTCTATGCTTTCCACAAAAAAACGTTGCATTTAGGGGGAAAAACAGACCGGATGAAAAAAATAAATCAGCGGCTTTTCAAGCGGCTGATTTTGTACTATAATGTCGGGGAGGGCAATTTGCTGACGCAAAGCCGCTACCCTCCACATTGCAGCTATCCTACCACGGGGCCGGCCCTGTTGTCAATAGAAATTCCCCCTGGAAACCAGAGAAATGGAGAACATTATGGGCAAAAGATTTATGCAGCTTGCCGCCGCCGTTCTGGCGGTGTGCCTCACCATCCCCGCCGCACATGGGGCGACCACAAACCAAAAGGGTGAAATTATGATCCGTGTAGGCCTGGCCTCCTCCAGCACGCACGTCGCCGACGGCGAACTGGAGGCCGCCCATTTGGAGAACAACAACAGCGCCGGCTACGGCTATGGCTACCGCTTCGGCTGCTACGACAGCGGCCTCAATTTTGTGGAGCTGGCCCGGACGGATGACAGGACCATCCAGGCGGCGGTGCTCAAGACCCAGAATCTCTACTATGGCTATGTTGCCTCTCTGGATAAGAACACCTATTCCTCCTCCATTACCAGCAATATTCTGGTGGGATGCTACCATGTCCAGGTTCCGGGGACATTCAGGAGCTTTGACGAGGCCTCGGCGGCGGCGTCTCAATACAGCGGCGGCTTTGTGGCCTGGATTGACGGGGAATACCAGGTTCGGGCGGGCTCCTACGCCACCCAGGGGGAGGCGGAAGCGGCCGCGGGAGGAATCTCCGGAGGCACTGTGTGCTGGACCAGCTCATATGGGATGAATGTGGTCAAGACGGGGACCAGCCAGATTTTGTTCCAGTACGACTGCGGCGAGTCGGGCCGGCTGGCCATTCAGCCCGACGTCACCGGGCTGTCAGAGACGCGCACCTGGTTTTTGGGCTACAAGTACCGGGGGGGATTTCAGTACCATCGCCGGGGCGGCGGGAATATCACCGTGGTGAACGTGCTGCCGCTGGAGGACTACATCAACGGCGTGGTCTGCTACGAGATGGGCCGGGACTGGCCCCTGGAGGCGCTGAAGGCCCAGGCCCTGTGCGCCCGCACCTACGTGCTGAAAAATTTGAACAAGCACAACAGCTACGGCTTTGATATCTGCCCCACCGCATATTGCCAGGCTTACCACGGCATGGGCAGCGACAAGCCGGATTACGGCCCCAGCGAGACCAGTATGCGGGCGGTGGCCGAGACAGCGGGGATGGTAATCAAATACAATGGCCGCCTGGCGGAAACGCCCTATTCCTCTAGCTTCGGTGGGGCCAGCGAGGACGCGAAGAACATATGGGGGACGAATACCGCCAGCGAGCACCCCTACCTCCGGGGAGTGGAGGACCCCTACGAGGCCGACCTGGATTATGCCAACTCCCTTTCTCCCTGGACAAAGAGCTATACCGCCGCGCAGCTGACCCAGCAGCTCCAGAAGAGCGGCCTGGGCGTAGGCACCTCGGTGAAGTCGCTGGAGCTGACCTATTCCAGCCTTGGCAATGTGATTCAGGCAACTGTCCATTGGGCCAACGGCCAGAACAGCACCATCAGCGCAAGCAATATCCGAAACCGGTTTGACGTAAGGTCCATTCGCTTTACCGTCAACGGTGCGGAGACTGGAGATACAGCCACCCCGCCGCCCAGCGGAAGCGGGGACGTCTATATTAACGGCTCTGCCGTGCCCAACAGCCTGGAGGGCAAATATATCATCTCCGGAACGGGAACCGTATCGCCGGCAGGGGAGAGGCCCTTCGCCATTGCCGGAGACGGCTCTGTTTCCGCGGTGGGAACCGGCGGCAGCTCCAACGGCGGCACAACGGTCACACAGCCAGGGAGCGGAACGGTCACCGTTTCCGGCGGCAGCTACACCTTTAACGGCGGCGGCTGGGGACATCAGGTGGGTATGAGCCAATATGGCGCCAACGCCATGGCACGCCGGGGCTTCGGTTATGATGAAATTGTCACCTTTTACTTCCCCGGCGTCCAGATTACACACTATTAAAAAAGGATGTAGGCTTTGAAAACTTCTGATTTCGATTTTCAGCTCCCGGAGGAGCTGATTGCTCAGACCCCCCTGGAGCAGCGGGACGCCTCCCGTCTGCTCACCTTGGACAAGCACACAGGCGCTGTGGGCCACCACCATTTTTATGACCTGATGCGGTTTTTGCGGCCCGGAGACTGCCTGGTGCTCAACGACTCCCGGGTGCTCCCTGCCCGGCTGGTCGGCCGCCGCCCCACTGGCGGGGCCTGTGAGGTGCTTCTCCTGGTGGACAGGGGAGGCGACCTGTGGGAGTGCCTGGTCCGGCCGGGGCGGAAGCTGAAGCCGGGGGCCCAGGTGATCTTTGGGGACGGACAGCTCACCGCCACGGTGGAGGAGGAGCTGAACGACGGCAAGCGGGCCGTCCGGTTCCACTATCAGGGTATTTTTCTGGAAATTTTGGAGCAGCTGGGCCGGATGCCCCTGCCGCCCTATATCAAGGCGGAGCTCCAGGACCAGGAGCGGTATCAGACGGTCTACTCCAAGGTGGTGGGCTCCGCCGCCGCCCCCACCGCCGGACTCCACTTCACCCCGGAGCTGCTGGAGCAGGTGCGGGAATACGGGGTAAAGATCTGCTATGTGACGCTCCACGTGGGGCTTGGAACCTTCCGCCCCGTCAAGGCGGAGGATATCCAGGACCATGAGATGCACTCTGAATTCTGCATGGTCTCTCAGGAGACCGCAGATACCATCAACCAGACCAAGAGAGACGGGGGACGGGTCATCTGTGTGGGCACCACCTCCTGCCGCACAGTGGAGAGCTTTGCGGCGGAGGACGGGACCATGTCGGAGCGCTCCGGGTGGACGAATATTTTCATCTATCCAGGCTACCACTTCAAGGTGCTGGACGCCCTCATTACCAACTTTCATCTGCCCCAGTCCACCCTCATCATGCTGGTGTCCGCCCTGGCGGGCAGGGAGCACGTCCTGTCCGCCTATGAGGAGGCGGTCAGGGAGCGCTACCGATTCTTCTCCTTCGGGGACGCCATGATGATCGCGGATTTTTGAGGTGTTTTGTGGAGATTAGAGAGGTTGCGACAGATAAAAAGCGGTACTTGCCCCTGTTGCTGCTGGCAGATGAGCAGGAGAGCATGATCGACCGCTACCTGGATCGGGGGACGATGTTTGTCCTGGAGGACGGCGGCGTCAAAGGGGAGTGCGTGGTCACAGACGAGGGAGACGGCGTTTTAGAGATCAAAAACCTGGCGGTGGAGCCCGCCTGTCACAGAATGGGATATGGAAAAGCGCTGATTGAGTATGTGGCGGCCAAATACCAGGGACAATTCTCTGTCTTACAGGTTGGAACAGGAGATAGCCCTTTGACGGTCCCGTTTTATGAGAAATGCGGGTTTGTCCGCTTCCACCGGGTGAAGAACTTTTTCGTCGAACACTATGACCACCCCATCCTTGAGGGCGGAATCCGGCTGATTGATATGATTTATCTGCAAAGAAAGCTGGTATAAAATCAGTTAAATTGTGGGCTTTTTTCAATGGATTCCAGAGTAATGATAAAGGGGCTTAGGATTTTCGATGAAATATTATTATTTGGGGCATATTTTGGAAAAATACTACGATGACTGCCGTACGGGGATTTTAAAGCATAGGTGGGACGATCACCTGA
>JAAWEX010000112.1 GCA_022794495.1 Lawsonibacter sp.
GGGGAGCTGGTGGCCCGCCAGGGTGTTTTGCGGAAAATCGGATATACTCAGGATTTAAAGTATCGAACCGTTGCAGGTTCCCGTTTTCTGCTGGAGGTTTCGGGCAAGCACGGAAAAATGATACATGAGGTATATAAGATGCCGGAGTGGCTGTTCAAGGAATTTAAAAAAGAGCGGAGGCAGCGCGCCTGCCGGGTAGAGCTAGCCCTTCTGCCCCCGAAACATCTTAGAGAGCGGAAGCATTCCACAGATTTTCCCGGCGCCTATACCGACCGGCTCCATATGCGGGTGGAGCATATTTTCTACCTGGAGATGCTCTCTGCCCGCTGTAAGCCATTAAAAGATTTTCTGTTTGTCCAGGAACGGAATACCGGCGGCAGAAAACGCGAAAAAAAGGAAAAGAGGAGGAATTGACGTGCCGCCCAAAAGCAAACCGGATACCTCCGGGTTTGAGAAGCTGAAAAAGGACCTGTCCGCGGGCAAGCCAGGGCAGCTCTATATTTTCCACGGGGAGGAGACCTACCTCCGGGACCACTACCTGGGCCGTCTGCGGGAGGCGATCCTCACCGGGGGGCTGGGGGAGTTTAACCGCCACAACATCGGGGCGAAGGAGATGTCCCCCCACGCCCTGGAGGAGGCGGTGGACTGCCTCCCCATGATGGCGGAGCGGACCCTGGTTGAGGTGGCCGACTTCGACCTGTTCAGGGCGGGGGAGAAGGAGGAGTATATCCGTATCCTGTCCAACCTGCCCGACTACTGCTGCCTGGTCTTTGTCTACGACGTGCTGGAGTATAAGCCGGACGCCCGCACAAAGCTGGCCCAGGCGGTGAAGGCCCACGGCACGGCGGTAAACTTCCCCCGGCAGGGTCAGCGGGAGCTGACCGACTGGGTGCGCCGCCACTTTAAGGCCCTGGGCAAGGACATCGACCCCCGGCTGTGCGGGGAGCTGATCGAGCTGTGCGGCGATCTGATGCACAACCTCCAGCAGGAGATCAGCAAAATCGCCGCCTACGCCAAGGGGGACCACATCACCAGGGCGGATATTGAGGCGGTGGCTGCCCCACAGCTCAGCGCGGTGGTCTTCCGTATTGCCGACGCCATCGGGGAGAAGAACTTCGACCGGGCGGCGGCCACCCTGGGGGAGCTGTATCAGATGCAGAAGACCCCCTATGAGATTTTGAGCGCCCTGGGCAAGCAGATGCGCCAGCTCTACTCCGCCCGGCTGGCTCTTGCCGGGGGAAAGGGGAGCGGCTATGTGGCCCAGCTTTGGGGGATGCGCTACCCCGCCGACCGCCTGATGTCCAGCGCCCGGCGCTTTTCCCTGCCCTGGTGCCGCAGGGCGGTGGTCCGCTGCGCCCAGACCGACCTGGCTATGAAGTCCACCGGCCAGGACGCCAAGGAGCTGCTGACCACCCTGCTGCTGGAGCTGGCCAATACGGCATAACCCAGGGCGGGCGGCCCACAAAAAATGAGAGGGAAATGTTATGCTGCACATCCGAGAGGCCATCGTAGTGGAGGGCCGGTACGACAAAAACGCCCTGTCCCAGGTGGCAGACACGCTGATCCTGGAGACAGGGGGCTTTCAAATCTTCAAGGATTCGGAACGGATGGCCCTGCTGGACCGGGCGGCCCGGCGGAGGGGGCTGGTCGTCCTCACCGACTCCGACGGGGCAGGTTTCGTCATCCGAAACCGGATCAAAGGGGTAATCCCGGCCCAATTCTTAAAACACGCCTACATCCCCGACGTCTGCGGTAAGGAGCGCCGGAAGCGCCAGCCGGGGAAGGAGGGCAAGCTGGGGGTGGAGGGGATGCCCCCCGATGTGCTGGAGCAGGTCCTCCGCCGGGCGGGGGCCACGTTCCTGGATGGGGACAGCCTGTCAGGGTGCGCCGGTCCGGCCCTCACCAAGGGGGACCTCTTTGCCGCCGGACTGTCCGGGGGAGAGGGGAGCGCCGAGAGGCGGAAAGCTCTCCTCAAACGCCTGGAGCTGCCCGAGCATATGTCCGCCAACGCCCTGCTGGCTGTCCTCAACGGCTGCTACAGCCGGGAGGAGGCGGAGGAGATCTTGAAAAACGGGTAGGGGGCGGCCTCTGTGCCGCCCCGTTTTGCTTGGAACGGTGGGCTGCGGGGTGGCGCAGCAAGGTAAAATAGACAGCGGGGCGGCGCGGAGGCCGCCCCCTACGGCTTCACCCCCTCCGCCAACACATCCAGGTGGCCGGCCAGGTCCTCCCGGCCGCTGTAGCGGAAGACGGCCACCCGGCCTCCTTTGGCCACAGCGGCTATTTTCCCGATGTCATCCCCCACGCTCCGGGCCAGGAAAACGAAGTCCAGGCCAGGGTATTCCAGCTCCTCACAGTGCCAGGTGAGGTTGACTGCCTCCAGCTCCGCCATTTGGGACAGGGCAATGGTGCGGGCCAGGGCGGGGATGGTCAGACGGAAGTAGACCCCCTCCAAGCTGGGGGAGTAGCGGTAGCGCTCATCGCCGGAGGACGAGAAGGTGTTTTTTGAAATACCATCCTTCCGGCTGAACAGGTTCTGATCCACTCTGTAATAGCTGGGGGAGAGGAGAGAGAATTTCCGGGTGACGGTGTTGTCGCCCCAGTCGTGGCTGGGCTCCTCGCCGAACAGCTCCTCGAAGGTGGCCAGGGGCTCCGGCTCCAGCTGCTGAAGGCTTACATAAGTTCCAGAGAAATTCTCAAGGGGAGTTGGCTTCGGGTGTGTGAAAGGCTGGGCAAATATGACCCATATACATAGAAGGGTGGTAAGGCCGGCCAGTGGAATGTCGATCCAGAAGGGGAGGCACCGCCTGGGGCGGCCGGGCTTGGGGGTGAGGCCCAGCTCCAGGGTGCTCTGGAGGTCCAGCAGGAGGTGGTACTCCCGCTCTTCCCGCCGCCACCCCCAAAAGAAGGGCGGCAGAAGGAGGAGGGGAAGTCCAGCCAGGTCCAGCAGCATCAGGGGAACCCGGCGGGGGTCTATTTGCCAGACCAAGATGCCCCCAAGGGCTAAGATACCCAGAACAAACAGATGCCAGATACGGTTCTTCCTGCGGGCCTTTTTCACCCGCCCGGCCAGCCACTCCAGGGATACTCCCCGGGTGGCCAGGTCAGTGTGGAGTTCGACAGAGTCGGGGCTGAGGGCGCAGAAGAGAAAGTAAATCCCGCAGACGGTATCTACATACTGCCAGCCGCTCTCCTGATACAGCTCCAGCCGCTCAGACTCCGGGGCCTCCCTGCCGTTGGAGGCCTCCAGCCGGAAGCGGGCGCCGGGGGCCCCCTCGTCCCGGCGGAACTGGGTGAACTCCCGATTGACCCACTCAGGGAGCAGGCCCTGATTGGCCTGCTCCTCCAGCCAGCGCTCCAGGCCCAGCAGGTCGTAGGGGGGCACCGGGGTGGTTTTCAACACGCTCTTCATCATGCACCTCCCTTTACCATATCGACGATCTCATCCAGGTGATCGGTCAGGCTGCCCCGGCCGGTGTACCGCACCACCGCCGCCCTGTCCCCCATGGAGACAGCGGCGACCTGAAAGCCGCCGTCCTCCCGGCGGGCCGCGGCCAGGAAGCCGGCCTCCAGATGGGGGGTATACTCCACCGTCCAGGCCGCACCGGCGTTGTCCGTCCACCAGATGTCCTGGTCCAGCCCCATGGCGCTGTCCAGCAGCTCCCGAGCCAGGGGAGCGGACAGGAAGGACAGAGGGGCGGGCAGGTCGTACCAGTTGATTTCCATCCGCACCCAGCCCTCAGGCTCGATGTCGCCGGTCTGGACCACGTCCCACTGGTTCCAGCACAGCAGGTAGTGACTTGGCTCGCAGAAGTTGGCGTAATCCCGGCCCTCCATTACAAAGATGTCCGGCACATAGCCCTCTCCCTCCACCTCTGCCAGGGACAGGGCAGGGAAGGCGGTCAGGTCCTCCAGGGGACGCACCCCGCCTCCGGTGAGGGGCAGGATATTTTGAACGGTAATCACGGCGGCGAACAGGACCAGCGTGGTGACAAGGGTGGCAATTTCGCTCCACCGCCGCCGGGGATAGGCGCTCCGGTGGTCCAGGGGGACGCCCTCCTCCAGCTGCTTCACGATCAGCCCCAGCCGCTGGGCTTCGGCCCAATAGCCGGGGAGGGTGACTAGAAAGAACACCAGGTAGATAATCAAAATGGGCGCCGTGGTGGTGAGCAGGGTGAGGGTGGGGGCGCCCTTACCAAAGAGGAAAACGGGCAGCAAAACCAGAAACGCCAGGGTGACCGCCAAAATGAAGAGGAAGCCCCGCCGCTTGGAGCGGTAAAGCTTCTTCCACAGCGCCCCCTGGAGCTCTGGGTCGGAGTGGGGTTCCGGGGCCTCCGGGTCCTGGGTGGAGAAGACCAGCAGCTCGGAATTGGCGTCGCAGACGAAGTGCCAGCCGAAGTCCTGATACAGGTCCAGCATGGCCTGGGGCGGGGTGTCGTCCATGATTCTCCGGCAGGGCTCCACCCGGTAGCGGAGGGGCTGGGCCGGGCCCCGCTGAAAGGTGGAGAAGGCGGGCCGCAGCCGCTTCAAAAACAGCCCCCGGCGGGCCATGTCCTCCAGCCAGCTCTCCAGCCCCCGGACGTCGTACACCGATACCGGGGTGATTTTGCAGACGTTCATCAGTCATTCTCCTTTCACAGGTTGATCCAGCGCCTCCAGAAACAGAGGCAGGCAGTCCTCGAGGCGGGCGAAGCCGACATACTGCACCACCAGAACATCCTTCCCCCGCAGGGCGGCAAAGGTCCAGGCCTGCTGGCCCTGCTGGGTGTACCGGGCTGTCTCCAGCCGGTCCAGGCCGGGCCAGGTCTGGGGGACCAAATCGGCGGGGCCGGTGATGTGGTAGGTGTGATCGGTCCATTCAGACCAGTTGTCCAGGGTCCGGGCAGCCTCCTTCCGCTCAAGCTGAAAGACCTGCTCCGCCACCTGCTGAGAGCGGGCCCGGTGGTACTGCACACCCATCCAGAGGGCGTAGGGCCGGTCCAGGGCGGTGACCTCCCCGGTGGCGGGGTGGAAGGTGTGTACCTCCCAGTCGATGGAGGCGTACTCCTGCACCGGGACCAGCCAGGAGCGGTTGGTGATGGCGTAGCCCTCCACCGCCGGCTGGGCGTCCAGAGGCAGGGGGCCAGTCCCCTCCAGCTGAGCCAGGGTGGGCCAGGGGCGGGACAGCTCCGCCTCGTTCAGGGGCCGGGTCTCCGGCGCGTGGTCGGGGATGGTGTACAGAATCAGAAAGGCCAGGGGGACGGCGGCACAGAAGTAGATTGCCAGAAACCGGGACTTGTTCCACCGCCGCCCCGGCTCCATGGGCAGGCCCTGGTCCAGAAGACGGCGGGTTTTGACCAGCCGCCTGATTTGGAGCCAGCTGATGGCCAGACAGATCAGGGCGATGACAATGGACAGGACGAGCTGAAAGAGGGACCGGGGACGCTCCATGAAGAGCAGCTCCTCAAACAGACGCCCAGAGATGAGGAAAAACAAAACGCTCAGGAGGAGGGCGAGACCCAGGGTGAACCGGCCCCAGAAGCTGATCTGCTGCCGGATGGCGTTGTTCAGGGCGTAGCCCAGGGTGACGGGGTCGGAGTGGAGCTCCGGGGCCTCCGGGGCCTGGCAGGAGTAGACGGAGTACAGCCGGGGCTGAGCGTCTAAAAATTCCCAGCCCATCTGGGCGTAGGGCTCCCTGCGCAGCCGGTCCTCCTTTTTGCTCCTGCCCACCGGGTCCAGGCGGTAGCGCACCGGCCTGGGCTCCCCCGTCTGGAGGATGGCGCTGTTGTCAAACCGGGAGAAGCGCTGGAAAAACAGCCCCTGGAGGGCCATCTCGTCCAGCCAGTCCTGCATCCCCTGGATGTCGTAGAGGGAGCAGGGCGGCAGTCTCTTTTCCGTCATAAAAATGCCTCCTTTCAGGCGCGGGTCAAAGCTGATCCAGCATCTGGGCGAATCGGGGCAGGAACCGGGTCAGGTCCTGTTCGCCGCAGTACTCCACCCACAGGACGGCGCCGCCTCTGCGGAGGATCAGGCGGGTACAGGGGATTTTTTCCCGGCGGGAGAGAAAGCGGTAGATGGAAATTTCGTCCAGCCCATAGGCGGGCTCCAGGGTCTGATAATTCTCCTGTCCGCCCCAGGACTGCCACTCAAACACCCTGCGCTCCGCCACGGCAGGGAGGAGATACCGGGTGATGTCGATTTCCAGATGGGGGATATCGTCCAGGGACCCGCCCTCGGAGAAAACTCTCGACGTGCCCCACTGCTGGAAGAACCAGTTTTCAGGGGTGAGGGGGGTGTCTCCGTGGGAAATATAGTCCATGTTGTGCATACGGTCCCCGGTGAGACGGAAATCTTCCCCCTCAATCTCGGTGAGGGTGACGAAG
>JAAWEX010000113.1 GCA_022794495.1 Lawsonibacter sp.
GCTGGTCAGGCGGCTGAGAGAGCTGCAAAAAAAGTGACTGAAATATTGAAGGAGGACACACAATATGAAACCCGGATTTGAAAAGTATATTCCCTTTACCCCCCAGCCCATCAAGGGCCGCACCTGGCCCGACCGGGTGATTACCAAGGCCCCCGTCTGGTGCTCCGTGGACCTGCGGGACGGCAACCAGGCCCTGGTGGATCCCATGAATCTGGCCGAGAAGCTGGAGTATTTCCACACCCTGGTGGACATCGGGGTGAAGGAGATCGAGATCGGCTTCCCCTCCGCCAGCGAGACGGAGTATGAGATCTGCCGGGAGCTGATCGAGGGGGGGCACATCCCCGACGACGTAACCATCCAGGTGCTGGTCCAGGCCCGGGAGCACCTGATTAAAAAGACCTTCGAGGCCATCCAGGGGGCCAAGAACGTCATCCTCCACTTCTACAACTCCACCTCCACCCTCCAGCGGAAGGTGGTCTTCCACATGGACACCGACGGCATCACCAAAATCGCCACCGACGCCGCCGACCTCATCTATGAGATGTCCCAGCCTATGATTGAATCTGGTATGAACCTGCGCTTTGAATACTCCCCGGAATCCTTTATGGGCACCGAGATGGACTACGCCGTTGAAATTTGCCAGGCGGTGCTGGACCACCTCCACGCCACCCCGGAGAACAAGGTGATCCTCAACCTGCCCACCACCGTGGAGAACTGCATGCCCAACCAGTTCGCTGACATGCTGGAATATTTCTGCCGGAAAATTCCTGGCCGGGACTGCGCCATTATCTCCCTCCACCCCCACAACGACCGGGGCTGCGGCGTAGCCACCACCGAGATGGGCCTGCTGGCCGGGGCGGACCGGGTGGAGGCCACCCTCTTCGGCAACGGCGAGCGCACCGGCAATGTGGACATGGTCACCCTGGCTATGAACATGTACACCCAGGGGGTGGACCCGGAGCTGGATTTCTCCAACATCAACAAGATCAAGGAGATGTATGAGCGGTGCACCAAGATGCCGGTGGGCGACCGCCAGCCCTATGTGGGCAAGCTGGTGTTCACCGCCTTCTCCGGCAGCCATCAGGACGCCATCAATAAGGGTGTGCAGTATATGAAGTCCTCGGGCACCGAGTACTGGGAGATCCCCTACCTGCCCATCGACCCCGCCGACGTGGGCCGGGAGTACGAGCCCATTATCCGCATCAATTCCCAGTCGGGCAAGGGGGGCGCCGCCTATATTATGGAGCACGACTTCGGCTTCGACCTGCCCAAGTCCATGCACCCGGAGTTCGGCCATGTCGTCCAGGTAGAGACCGACAAGGTGGGCAAGGAAATCCCGCCCGAGCGGATCAGCGAGCTGTTCCACCAGGAGTATATCGACGTGAAGGAGCCCTACCAGCTGCTCAAGCACGCCTTCCGCGAGACGGTGGACGACCAGGGCCACTCCCATGTGGCCTTCCAGGGCACTTTGCGGCACACCGACACCGTCTTTGAGGTGTCCGGCGAGGGCAACGGCCCCATTGACGCCTTCTTTAACGCCATCAAGGGAGAGAAGATCGACCGGTTCTCCTTCCTGGACTACGCCTCCCACGCCATCACCGACGGCTCCGACTCCCAGGGCGTGGCCTATATCCTGCTCCAGGATAAGCGCACAGGTAAGCAATATTGGGGTGTGGGCCTCAGCCACAACATCAACCTGGCCCCCCTCCGGGCCATCCTGGCCGCCATCAACCGGGCCAAGAGAGCATAAGTCAAAAGGCATCCCCGCCCAGGCTGGGCGGGGATGCCTTCTTATAAGCTGGACAGCTCCTTGATCTGCCCTTGCAGCAGCTCCAAAAACCGGGCGGCGTGGGCCCCGTCCATCTGGGTGTGGTGGAACTGGAAGGAGATGGGCAGGACAGATTGGAACCCCCTTCTCTGGACCTTCCCCCAGATTACAAAGGGGTTGTTGTAGACCCCGGCGTAGATGTTTACCGCCCCGTCGAGCTCGGTCTGGACCAGGGCGGAGGTGCCGATGACCATGCAGTCCTCCAGGTCGTGGGGTTGGCAGCTCTCCCGGACCTGGGCGGTGAGCTCCAGATAGTCCCGCTCAAACTGCGCTAAATCCGGGGAAAAGGGCACGTCGCAGGTGCTGATCTCCCCGTCCTTGGCGGCAACCACGGTGTTCACCGCCAGGCGGTCGTACTCTATCAGCTTGTCTCCTACCGGCAGCAGAAAAAACTCCTCCACCTGAGAGGCCGCCTTTCCGATACACCAGCACATCATCATGTTGAATTTGCAGTGATATTTTTTGCTCCACCGCACCAGGGGGGTGACGTCCAGGGTCTTGAACAGGGTTACCATGGGCATGGGCGCGCTCATCCACAGCTGAAAGGCCGCCGCCCGCCTGGTCTGAGCCGGGTCAATCTCTCTCATGTTTATTTCCTCCTTTTTCCAATCGTCTTTGGATGATTTTCGCTCCCCGCAGGTCAAAAAAGGTTGGGATTGAGACAAGGGACTGCATTGTAACACAAAAAAATGGCCTTTGCAACAAAAATCCCTCCCAAACGGGAGGGATTTCGTTTATTTTGCTTTCAACATCCGGCTTGCGTTGAGGATGGCCAGCACGGACACACCCACGTCGGCAAAGACGGCGGCCCACATGTTGGCGTGGCCCAAGGCGGACAGCACCAGCACCAGCAGCTTCACCCCCAGGGCAAAGACCACGTTCTGCCG
The DNA here is from genome assembly GCA_022794495.1 of Lawsonibacter sp. Lineage (GTDB taxonomy): Bacteria > Bacillota > Clostridia > Oscillospirales > Oscillospiraceae > Lawsonibacter. The sequence goes on from JAAWEX010000113.1 coordinate 2,716, forward strand.
CACGATGGCCAGCGTCTTCCGGGCGATGCGCACCGCCACGGGAAGCTTCAGCAGGTCGTCGTCCATAAGGACAATGTCTGCCGCCTCGATGGCCGCGTCGGACCCCAGGGCGCCCATCGCCACCCCGATATCCGCCCGGGATAGGACGGGGGCATCGTTGATGCCGTCTCCCACGAAGACCAGATTCTCCTTGGGGCCCTTGTCCCGCAGCAGGTCCTCCACCCGCTCCACCTTGTCGGCGGGGAGAAGCTGGGCGTAAAACTGATCCAGCCCCAGCTCCTGAGCCACAGCCTGGGCCGCGCCCTGGGCGTCGCCGGTGAGCATGACCGTCTGCCGCACTCCCGCCGCCTTCAGCTCCTTGAGGGCCTGGGCAGAGGTGGACTTGGGCTGGTCGGCAATGACCAGATGGCCGGCGTACCGGCCGTCCACCGCCACATGGATGATGGTGCCGGGGTGGTTGTGGCCCGCAGTGACGGAAATGTTCTCCCGGTCCATCAGCTGACCGTTGCCCGCCAGCACCTGCCGGCCGTCCACCACCGCCCGGATGCCGTGCCCGGCGATCTCCTCCACATCTGCGGCCCGCTCCTGATCCGGGGTCCCGCCCCAGGCGGCCACGATGGACCGGGAGATGGGGTGGGTGGAGTTCTGCTCCGCCAGGGCGGCCAGCTCCAGCAGCTCCTTCTCCTCCATCCCCTCCGGGTGGACAGCGGTGACGGAAAAGCGCCCCTGGGTGAGGGTGCCCGTCTTGTCAAAGACCACCACTCCCGCCTGGGCCAGGGCCTCCAGATAGTTGCTCCCCTTCACCAGAATGCCCTGCTTGGACGCCCCGCCGATCCCGCCGAAAAAGCTGAGGGGGATGGAGATGACCAGGGCACAGGGACAGGACACCACCAGGAAGTTCAGGGCCCGGGGCACCCAGGTGCCCCACTGGCCGTCCAGCAGCGAGGGGATTACTGCCAGGGCCAGGGCGGCGAAGACGACAATGGGGGTGTAGTACCGGGCGAATTTGGTAATAAAGTGCTCCGCCTGGGCCTTTTTCTCGCTGGAGTTCTCCACCAGATCCAGAATCCGGGCCACAGTGGATTGCCCAAAGGGCTTGCTCACCCTCACATGGAGCAGGCCGGTGAGGTTGACACAGCCAGAGATTACCTCATCCCCCGCGGCCACGTCCCTGGGCAGGGATTCGCCGGTGAGGGCGGCGGTGTCCAGGGCGGAGGCCCCCTCTAAAATGCTCCCATCCAGAGGCACCCGCTCCCCGGCCTTGATGACAATCACGTCTCCCACCGCCACCTCCTCCGGGTCCACCTGGACCAGCTGGCCGTCCCGCTCGATGTTGGCGTAGTCGGGGCGGATGTCCATCAGGGCGGAGATGGACTGCCGGGACCGGGAGACGGCCACGTTCTGGAACAGCTCCCCCACCTGGTAGAACAGCATCACCGCCACCGCCTCGGGGTACTCGCCGATAATCAGCGCCCCGATGGTGGCCACGCACATAAGGAAGTTTTCGTCAAAAACCTGGCCGTGGGCAATGTTGCGGACCGCCTTCCACAGCACGTCCCAGCCGATGACCAGGTAGGGGACCAGGAACAGCGGCCACTCCGCCAGAGCATACGCCCCACAGCCATTCCGGTCCTGAACCACGCTAAGCAGTGGAATGGGGCCGGATAGCCAGATCGTGGGGAAAAGCAGGCAGACAACAAACAATACAAAGGCAATGAGGATGCGGTAAAGCATCTTTTTTTGCTTTCGGGTCATAACAAACACCTCTTTATATGGACTTTTCCAGCAAGGCAATTCCCTCGGGGACACGGCCTGGTATTACCTCCACCAGCACCGGGGCCAGGTTCAGGCTCTCCAGCAGCATCCGGTAGGTCTCTGGGGTGAAGGCGTGCTCATAGTGAAAGCCCACGCCCTGGTAAATTTTAATCATGGTCCCGTAGGCCGTCCCCACCCGCCCCTGGAGGTAGGTGGGCAGAATCAGCCGCCCGCCGGGGGCGGTGACCCGCCACAGCTCCCGCACCGCCTTCTCTGGCTGAGAGAGCAGGTGAAGGACGTTGGCGGCAATCACCGCTTCGAAGCTGCCGTCCGGGTCGGACAGGGCGGTCACGTCCCGCAGGGCAAAGCTGACGTTGGTCAGCCCCCGCTTTTTAGCCTTTTTTCGGGCCCGGTCCAGCATGGCCGGGGACTGGTCGGTACACAGCACCGAGGCGGCTTTTTCCGCCGCCGCCAGGGAAAACGTCCCCGTCCCGGCGGCGCAGTCCAGCACCCGGGCCCCCACAGGGACAAGCTCGGCCACCCGGGCCGCCGCTGCGGTGTTGACCGCCCGGTTGCTCCGCTCCGCCAGGTCATACAGCCAGGCCACCCGGTCCCAGAAGGTGCTCACAGCACAATCTCGCAGTCGGGCTCCACCTTTTTGCAGGCCTTCACCACCTGCTTCATGATGGCGTCGAACTGGGCGTCGTCGGCCTCGATGGTCATTTTCTGGGTCATGAAGGACACAGAGGCATCGGAAACTCCGTCAATCTTCTTGATGGCGGTCTCCATTTTGGCGGCGCAGTTGGCGCAGTCCAGGTCGATGAGCTTAAAGGTCTTTTTCATGATAAAACATCCTTTCTGTTACTCTAAAATATGTTCCATACCCTGAGCCAGGATATGAATGACGTGGTCGTCGGCCAGGGAGTAGTAGACGGTCTTGCCCTCCCGGCGGAATTTTACCAGCTTGCTGTTTTTCAGCACCCGCAGCTGGTGAGACACGGCGGACTGGGTCACCTCCATCAGCTTGGCGATGTCGCACACGCACAGCTCCGACTCCAGCAGGGCGTAGAGAATCTTTACCCGGGTGCTGTCCCCAAAGATCTTGAACAGCTCCGCCAGGTCGTAGAGCTGCTCGTCGGGGGGCAGCTGGGCGCGGACCTTCTCTACAGCGTCCAGGTGGACGCAGGGCTCCTCGCAGTGAGGGATGGCTTTCCCTTCCATAGCGCTCTCCTTTCAACATATGAGCACTTGTTCATGTGTTGGCATTATCATACTACACAGCCCCTGCTTTGTCAAGGGGGGACCGGAAATTTTTTTCAACGCCCTTGCCAGCATGGGGGAAAGACAGTATAATATTCCCACCGCAAATTTTTTCTCCCAGCCGGGAACCTTTTTCCGCTCTCTGCGTCAAAGCTCTCAGAACCCAAAACCGGGTCGAAACATAACCCCAACAGAAAAGGAGTTTAATTAGTATGAAAAGACGTATCTTTGCGGCGGTGCTGGCCACCGCCATGGCCCTGTCCCTGGCCGCCTGCGGAGGCGGAAACGGCGGCGGCAGTTCCTCCTCCAACCCGGGGAACGGCTCCGACGTAAGTGTCATCGCCCCCGGCGGCAGCTCCAGCCAGCCTGACGGTTCCACCCCCGACGGCTCTCAGCCCGACGGCTCCGCGCCCGGTGAGGTCACTCTGACCCTGAACCAGACCAACGTCAAGCTGACCAAGGCCGGGGCAACCTTCCAGCTGCGCTGGACCGCCGAGCCCATCATTTACGGTTCTACGGTTTCCTTTACCTCTGACAAGCCCGAAATTGCCACGGTGGCCGAGGACGGCACCATCAAGGC
>JAAWEX010000114.1 GCA_022794495.1 Lawsonibacter sp.
TGGAGGTGTACATATCATGGCCTATGTTATCAGTGACGCTTGCATCAGCTGCGGCTCCTGTGTGGACGGCTGCCCCGTGGGCGCCATCTCTCAGGGCGACTCTCAGTACGTCATCGACGCCGGCGCCTGCATTGATTGCGGCTCCTGCGCCGGCACTTGCCCCATGAGTGCGATTGCCCAGGGCTGAGTCAACAAAAAAGGGATGCTGGACTTGGGTCTGGCGTCTCTTTTTTTATCTATTACGACACCGTTAAGATTTTTTCATCGCCCGCCCGCCTCTTTACCTTTGGGCGGGTTTTTGCTATAATAAGCCTGTCCCCGCCCCAGGCGGGGCCCTTGAGGAGGGACGCTATGGACCTTTTGCGGCCGTTTCGGGCCCTGTATCACTGGATCGACGTCCAGGGACACCGGATTCCCGTTATCCCCCGGAATCTGGGGATTACGGCGCTGTTTCTGTGCGCGGCCTACTGGGCCAGCAGCATTCTGATTACCCACACCGGCGGGGAGAACAACTCCGCCCTGGTCTTTGTGCTGGCGGTGGCCCTGATCTCCCTGCTCACCTCGGGGTATGAGTATGGCATCGCCGCGTCGATCATCGGCACCTTCTGCATCAATATCTTCTTTATGGAGCCCTTCAACGCTTTTTCCCTCAGCCGCACTGGATACCCGGTGGCTATGCTGTCTATGGTGGCCGTCTCCTGTGTGGTATGCGCCCTCACCGCCCGGGTGAAGCGGCAGGCCACAGAGGCCCTGCGCCGGGAGAAGCAGACCAAGGAGCTCTATGAGACCAATGCCAAGCTCAATGCGGAGAAAACCGCCATTCAGCTGGAATCTGAGCGCATCTCCATCCGGGAGAGCATCCTCCGGGCGGTGTCTCACGACCTGCGCACCCCCCTTACCGCTATCTCCGGGGCGGTGTCGGTGCTGCTGGCCAGCCCCGAGGTGTCGGAGAAAAATCTGGCCATGCTGGCGGACATTAAGCAGGACGCCGACAGTCTGATTGTTATGGTGGAGAACCTGCTGTCGGTCACCCGCATTCAGGATGGCACCATACCCCTGAAAAAGCGGGAGGAGATGCTGGAGGAGGTGGCGGGGGACGCTGTGCTCACCACCCGGCGGCGGTTTCCCGACTGCAAGGTGGAGCTGGAGCTCTCGGAGGACATCCTCTACCTGCCGATGGACCCCATTTTGATTAAACAGGTGATGGTCAACCTGCTGGAGAACGCCATCCGCCACTCCGGCGACACGGAGCGTATCTGTATGCGGCTGTACCGCCAGGAGGACTGGGCGGTGATAGAGGTGCGCGACCGGGGCCGGGGCCTGTCGGAGGAGGTGCTCCGGGCGGTGGAGGCCGGCGAGGCGATGCCCCTGTCGGGAGACGCCACCCGGGGGATGGGGATTGGACTGTCAGTCTGTCAGAACGTAATCAAGGCCCACGGAGGCTCCTTTGCCGCCAGCAACCACCCGGAGGGAGGGGCGGTGTTCCGCATCACCCTGCCAATGGCGTAGGGCGGCGGCTTCCGTGCCGCTTCAAACTGAAGAAACAGAGAGGCCAATATGAACGAAAAACAGACGATTCTTATTATCGAGGACGACCGGGCCATCAGCAATTTTATCAGCCGGGCCCTTACCGCCAGCGATTACCGCCCTATCCCCGCCTTTACCGGCAAGGAGGGGCTGTCCCTGTTCTTCTCCCACGGCCCTGATCTGGTGCTGCTGGACCTGGGGCTGCCCGATATGGACGGACTGGAGATTCTGACCCAGATGCGGGGCCTGCCCAGGGAGATTCCGGTGATTATCATCTCCGCGCGGGACCGGGAGGCGGAGAAGGTCCGGGCCCTGGATATGGGGGCGGACGACTATGTGGTAAAGCCCTTCGGCGTGTCGGAGCTGCTGGCGCGGATCCGCTCCGCCCTGCGCCGGTCCGAGCGGATGAAGCTGAGTCAGGGCATTCAGCGGGATGTGTATCAGATCAAGGACCTGACCATCGACCTGTCCCGCCACCAGGTTCTGCTGGGGGGAGAGGAGATTCACTTTACCCAGAACGAGTTTAAAATATTGGAGCTGCTGGCTATCTACGCCGGCAAGGTGCTTACCTACGACTTTATCCTGGAGCACATCTGGGGGCCCTACGGAGGCAGCGGGAGCAATCAGATCCTGCGGGTCAACATGGCCAACATCCGCCGGAAGCTGAAGGAGAACCCCTCTGAGCCCAGGTATATCCACACCGAGCTGGGCATCGGCTACCGGATGCTGGACGATTGATATTAACGGTTTTTTTATGGCGGCCCGCCCCTCGTTCACACCCATTTTATCTGTTTTCTGATATGATGAGGGTGCAGATAGTCCCTTATTTGCAAGCTCAGCGCTCGGTTCCATCTGCCTTTCCGGGCGCCGCGGTTCGGGTCCTGCCGGCCCTCCCCTCTCTCCTGGGCCGGCTGTTCTCCCCCCCGTCCGCAAAAAAGCCGCCCCCTTTCCGCCAGAAGGGGACGGCATTTTTTATTCCTCGTTCTCCAGAAAGTAGGAGGCCTCCATGTCCGCCGTGGCCAGGGCGAAGGCCAGCGGATACATCCGCAGGGCCTGGCCCACCACCCGGTTGTCCTCCGGGCCGGAGAAGCCCATGTGCCAGCGGATGGCCATTGCCTCCTCGCGGGTGAGGCGGATAAAGCCGTTGGTGATGTAGACGCTCTTCTCTCCGTGGCCATAGGGCAGGGGGTCGTCGAAGGTGTAGGAGGGCACCTTCTCCCACTTGCCGGTGGCGTCGTCCTTTACGTTGCGGAAGCCCTTCTTGTAGCAGCCGATCTTGCAGAAGTCGTGGCACAGGGCTACAATGGCGATGGACTCGGTGCTGTATTCCAGGCCGTAGAGCTCCTGCACCCGCTCCCGCTGGAGATAGTCCACCAGGCAGTGGTAGACGTTCAGGCTGTGCTCGCACAGTCCGCCCTCGTAGGAGCCGTGGTAGCGGGCGGAGGCGGGAGCTGTGAAGAAATCGCTCTTGTGCTCCAGGTAGTCCAGCAGCTTGTCCGCCCCCTCGCGGGTGATGTTGGCCTTGAAAATTTCGATAAATTCCTCTTTACAGGACATTCGATCCGCTCCTTCCAAACTTGTTTTTTTGGAGCGGATATTACCCGCTCCACGCTTGTCTCATCAATTATGGAAAACCGCTGGATGCAGGGCAAGGGCTCTGCCCTTGCCCTCTCATCCTGTTTTATCCCCTTATGGGGATAGGCAGGGGTAGAACCCCTGCCCTACATCATACCAAAGAAACCGGAGGAAAGACAAGATGAAATACGGAAAAATTTTGCCGGGGGTCTTTCTGGCCCGGCCCAACCGCTTTATCGCCCATGTGGAGACAGCGGGGAGAATGGAAATCTGCCACGTCAAGAACACCGGGCGGTGCCGGGAGCTGCTCGTTCCCGGCGCGCGGGTATGGCTGGAGGAGAGCGCCAACCCCGCCCGCAAGACCAGGTATGACCTGATCGCCGTGGAGAAAATGCGGCCGGACGGACCGCTGTTCATCAATATGGACGCCCAGGCCCCCAACAAGGTGTTTGGGGAGTGGGCGGCGGCGGGAGGGCTGGGCTTTGTCCCCACCCTCCTGCGCCCGGAGACCGCCTATGGAAGCTCCAGATTTGATTTTTACTGGGAGCTCTCAGAGGAGCGGGAGGCCCGCCGGGGGTTTTGGGAGGTGAAGGGGGTCACGCTGGAGGAGAACAACGCCGCCCGCTTCCCCGACGCCCCCACCCTCCGGGGGGTGAAGCACCTGGAGGAGCTGGTCCAGGCCCGTCAGGCGGGCTATGAGGCGGGGGTGTGCTTTGTGGTGCAGATGGAGGGGATGGACTATGTGGAGCCCAATGACCGCACGCACCCGGAATTCGGCGCGGCCCTCCGCCGGGCCGCCCGGGCCGGGGTGGAGGTGCTGGCCCTGGAGTGTGAGGCAGAGCCGGGGCGGCTGGCCGCCGGAAGAGTAATCCCCGTGCGGCTGTGAGGGCTAAAGTTTTGGCGCCCCCTTGCCGATAAATCCTTAGAGGAATTGTTGAAAGGGGGCGCCCATATGGAGACGCGCGATGTGCTGGCCGGCGGGGAGGCCGGCCCCGTTCCCGGTGCAGAACAGAGTACGGCGGGGATAAAAGCCTCCACCGACCGATTTGAGATGAAGGTGAAGATGGAGCGGGCCGAGGAGGAGATCGTTGAGGCGGCGGCGGTTCTGTATGAGAAGGCCGTGCGGCAGCGTATGCCCGCGGCCCCGCCGGAGCCCCAGGAGCAGGTGGATTTTGAGGAGCTGGAGGCCATATCTCAGGAGCTGAAGCTGCGGCAGCTGTGCCAGGATATCGCGGCCCAGATTATGGTGGACGGGCAGGACTTTCTGGATGGCGCGGACGAGGCGGAGGAGTAAAGGAGGCTTGCGTTGTGGAAATACGGCAGGTTGGGAGAGAAAGCAAGACCGGCTTTGCCCAGGTGCGGCCGGCAAAGCGTGAGGATACGGGGACGGCTGGCGCCGGCCGGCTTTCCGGCGACCGGGTGGAGCTGTCACGCCAGTGGGTCGATCAGATGCAGGAGCAGAGCGCCCGGCTCCGGGCTCTCCTGGCCCAGTCCGGGAATCAGAACGGGGAGAAGAAGTCCGGCGGCATTCTGGACATGCTGGACGGCCCCGACAGCGAGGAGCTGGACGCCCAGATGGAGGCCCTGCGGGTCCAGCAGAAGTGTATGGAGATCTCCCGGCGCATTATGGCGGGCAAACGGGTCCCGCCGGAGGATGAGCAGTACCTGATGGAGCACGACCCGGAGGGGTATAAGCTCACCATAGCCTTGCGCAGGCCCCCCAAGGACGACGAGGAGTGCGAGAGCGTGCTGGACGAGGAGGACAGGGGCTCTGGCGAGACCGCGGGAACCGGGGAGGCCGCGCCGGCAGAGGGCGGTGGGGACGCCCCGTCTTCCGGCGGGGGCGAGAGCGCTGTGTAAGACACGAGGAGGCGCGGCTTAGGCCGCGCCTCCTTTTTAGTTACTCCAGATACATAATTTTTCCAGGCCAATCAGCTTGCTTAAGCCAGCCAGACTGTTAAGAAATACCTCGCCGACCTCTAGAATCCGAAGCCTGGGAAGCGCTTCTAAAAATTGAAGGCTGTGGATTTCCTGCTGGCAGCTCATCAGGCGAAGCACCTCTAAATTAGGCAGGCAGGCAAAATCCTCCGGGGCGAGGAGCCCGTAGTCACAGGTCGTTTCATCCTCTGTCAGGCCCTCAAAATCGGCGTCCTGCACGCCATACCGTTTGACGCTCCTGTCAAAGTCCCGCATGACCCTCTGCGCCCGCTGATAGGAGACAGGAGAGCCGTCATATTCAAAACACGCAATTTCCTGCTTGAGCCTCAGCTCATGCACCTGATAGCCAATCTCCAGATTTGAAACCTCAATTTCAAGGAAATCCTGAATAGAGGCGTATTGGCCTGTGTTCTCAATACACGCGCAATCCCACTCGTCCCCGGAGTCCTGAAACGCGCAGGTCTGGAACAGCTCCGGAGGCAGAGATTTTGCAAAGCCCAGCTCATAGCTGTGGGTGGTGGAGACAAGGAGATAGCGAATCTCTTGAACATCTTCCTCGGTGATGGGCCGGTCCTCAATGCCCAGATAGTCTCTGAGACAGCGTTCAAACCACCTGGACTGGAAATGAAGCTCGCGCATAGGGTTTCCTCCTAAGCCTTATATTTCCCGCCGGCCCTCCAGGGCCCGGACCAGGGTGGCGTCGTCGGCGTACTCCAGGTGGCTGCCCACCGGGATGCCGTAGGCCAGGCGGGTGACCTTTACCTGAAAGGGCTTGAGCAGCCGGGAGAGATACATGGCGGTGGCCTCTCCCTCGGTGTCTGGGTTGGTGGCCATGATAACCTCTTCAATCCCTCCGGCGGACACCCGCTCCACCAGAGAGCGGATATGCAGGTCGTCAGGCCCCACGCGGTTCATGGGGGAGAGGACGCCGTGGAGGACATGGTATTGTCCGTTGTACTCCCGGCTGCGCTCCATGGCCACCACGTCCTTGGGGTCGGCCACCACACAGACGGTGGAGGGGTCCCGCTTGGCGCTGGCGCAGATGGGACAGGGGCCCTCGCCCTCGGTGAGGTTCTGGCAGACGGGACAGCAGTGGATGTGGGCCTTGGCGTCTACAATGGCCTGGGCAAAGGCGGAGGCCTCCTCCACAGGCAGGGTAATAGCGTCCGGAAGCACTCTCATATTGCGCTCCGATACCTACATAACCGTTGAACCACTTGGCGAGCTGGGGCGATATTACATCAGATTCGTCGGAT